>CAMFHT010000254.1 GCA_945952245.1 uncultured Rhizobium sp.
GAGATTGCCTCTTGTCTCGTGGGCTCGGAGATGTGTATAAGAGACAGGGGCGAGAGCGACAGCGCCGAAACGACGAAGTCCCTGAGCACGCCCTCCGAAGCCACGAGCTCCGCCAGCGCCGGCTCGCGCCTGCCCATGTCCCTGAGGTCGGAAAGCACCGATTTCGCTTCCGCCTGGCTGAATGGCCGGAGCGGATGTTTCTCGATCGTTTTCAAACGCGTAAGGTCCACCCTCAACTCCCGGTCACTCGATCCCGCATAGAGGTGTAGCAGGCCGGAAGGGGCGTGGAAATTGGAGAAAGGCGGACTTCTCCGCAATTCGTGGCAGAGCTCAGCGCCGTGCGAGGTTCACGGTCCGGAAGGTCAGGGAAACGCGCCTTGCCCGCGCCAGCTTCACGCCGCCGACGATATCGCTCCTGCGCGCCGGGATCCCGTGCGTCCATTCATATCGCGCCGGTCCATGAAGCGCGAGCAGCGAGCCGGGCTGCAGAATTTGCGTGGCGAGACCGTCGCCGTTCGTTTGTCTGAACACCATCTCGCAGGGCGAAAGCAGGCTGATGGAAACGATCGCATCGCCGAAACACGGCACGCAGTCCACATGCGCGCTGATGCCTTGCCCAGGCAGATATTCGTTTGCGATCACCTGCTCCGGCAACCGCTCGAAATGACCAGCACGCACAAGCCGTTCCCCGATATCCCGAAGCCATGCCGGCAGCGGCCCAAGATAGGTATCGGGAGTGACGGTCCGAGCGCGATAATCATAGCGATAGCCGAAGTGCTGCACCCGCCGCTTGAGCTCATGGCTCCAGGGATTGCGGTCGAGTTCGCGGACAAGCGCGGCTTCTTCCTCGGTTGTTAGAAATGCTGGGCGGTAGATAAGGCCGACGGGCTCATTCATTGTCGCGTCATTCGTGAGGGCTGGAATTCAGCTGAAGTAAACCGGGAAGGTACGCCTCGATTTCTGCCGCGGCCGTATCTATTGCGACCCTCCGACTTTTCGCAATCCGTTCATAGGTCAATGCGACAAGGCCTTGCCTGCCAATTCCTACCAACATGTCTGTGAGACCAGCAGCACCTAGCGCCTCCACAACAACATCCTGGGTCATTGTGTTGGGAATGACGTACACTAACGTGAATTGGTGGGATCCCAAGCGTCTACCCCCCCAGCGAAACTTCCTATAATTTATATAATTCTAACTAACTTATCCACCGATGTAACCTATTACCCCCGAAACCGCAACGTCACCGTCAGCCCCGGATGCTCCTTATCGCTTGCATCCGTATGCGAGAGCGCGATCGCGCCGCCGTGGAGTTCCATCACGGCTTCGGCGAGCGAGAGGCCGAGGCCGGTGCCGGGTTTGGTGCGGCTTTCGTCAAGGCGGACGAAGCGCTTCAGCACGTCGGCGCGGCGGTCTTCGGGAATGCCGCGGCCGTGGTCGGCGACGGAGAGCGCAACACCCTCCCCGTCCGGTGCGAGGCTCACCCGGATCAGCCGTTCGGTGGCGTCGCCATCGGCATATTTGATGGCATTGTCGATGAGGTTGGCGAGCGTCTGGCCGATCAGCTCGCGATTGCCCTTGATGCCGATGCCGGGCGCGATGCGGGCGTCGAGCCTGAAGCCCGCCTCTTCCGCCACCGGCTCGTAGAGCTCCACGCAATCGGCCGCAATGGCGGAGAGATCGAGATCGGAAAGGGTTGCTGCCTGCGAGCCCGCCTCTACCCGGGAGATCATCAGCAGCGCATCGAAGGTGCGGATGATCTGGTCGGCTTCGGTGAGGATGCCTTCGAGACTCTGGCGGCGGGCGTCCGGTTCTTCGGCTGCCAGAGCCTCGGTCGCCCGGTTCTTCAGCCGGGTGAGGGGCGTCTTGAGGTCATGGGCAATATTGTCCGAGACCTGCCTCAAGCCTTCCGAAAGCTTGCCGATCCGCTCCAGCATCTCGTTGAGCGACAGCGACAGCCGGTCGAATTCGTCGCCGGAACCGGAGACGGGCAGCCGCTGGGCGAGATCGCCGGCCATGATCTTCTTCGAGGCATCCGAAATCCGGTCGATGCGCTTCAGCGCATTGCGCCCGATGAAGAGCCAGAGCAGCAGCGCTCCAAGGCCCATTGCGCCCACCGTCACGAAGATGGCCCGCCGCACGAGGAAGCGCAGGGCGCCGGGCTCGGCCAGGTCGCGGCCCACGAGAATGCGCATGCCATTGTCGAGGAACACCACCCGTGCAATCGCCACCCGCGGCGGATGCTTGGCATTTTCCTCCTGATAGCGGCGATAGGGGAAGGGTTCGGCCGTCCAGCCTTCCTTGTCGAAGAGGCCGGGGGCAACGGAGGCCACATTGCCCGCCAGCATGTCGCCCGCGGGGCCCGCGATGATATAGAGATTGGCACCTGGCTGCCGCGCGCGGATATCCATCACCCGCGCCAGCTGCCCGATGCCGCCGCGCTCATAGGCCCGCTGCACCGCCGCCACTTCCTGGTTCAGCGATTCCCGGATCTCGGCAATCAGCAGCCGCTCCGACATGGCGGTGACATAGAGCACCAGTGCCCCGGCCGCGAGCGCGAAGATGAGGATGAAGAGGGCGGAAAGCCGGACCGCCGTGGAGAGGAAGAGCAAGCGGAAGCGCGCCATGGCGATGACCCTCAGTCCCCGTCCTTGATCATGTAGCCCGCACCGCGGATCGTCTTCAGCAGGGCCGGGCTGCCGGGCTTCTCGATCTTGCCGCGCAGGCGGGAAATATGGACGTCGATGACATTGGTCTGCGGATCGAAATGATAGTCCCAGACATGTTCGAGCAGCATGGTGCGCGTCACCACCTGTCCGGCATTCTTCATCAGATATTCGAGCAGGCGGAACTCGCGCGGCTGCAGCAGCAGTTCCTTGCCGCCGCGCCTGACGGTGTGGGAGAGACGGTCGAGTTCGAGATCGCCGACACGGTAGACCATGTCCTGCTCCGGCGCGCCCTTGCGGCGGCCGAGCACTTCCACGCGGGCAAGCAGTTCGGAAAAGGCATAGGGCTTGGGCAGGTAATCGTCGCCGCCGGCGCGAAGGCCCGTCACGCGGTCATCCACCTGGCCAAGCGCCGAAAGAATGAGGACCGGCGTATGCACGCTCTTGCGGCGCAGCTCCGCGATCACGGACAGCCCGTCACGGCGCGGCAGCATGCGGTCGATCACCATCACGTCATAGGAGTTCTCGAGCCCCATGAACAAGCCGGCCTCGCCATCGCTCGCATGGTCGGCCACGATGCCCGCCTCGCGAAAGGCCTTCACCAGATAGGCCGCCGCTTCCAGATCGTCTTCAATAACAAGTATCTTCATGGCCGCGACCTTAGCGCCGCCGGTGGCGCCCACGCAATCCATCGCCTCGCTCGTCATGGGTCTGCTCCCTGGGAATTTGGTGGGTTATGGGGGTGCGGGCTGGTGTTGCGAGAGGTATCGTTGCTGCGCCAGAGCATAAATGCGGGCAGTTGCAGGTTTGCCAGTCTTCATTCAGCTAGCATCTGCGCCCGGAGCCCCCTCACCTGGCTGCCGCCATCCTCTCCCCGCTGGGGAGAGGAGACGTGGGGCAAGCCGCTCGCCACGCGTCTCTTCTCCCCAGCGGGGAGAAGGTGCCGGCAGGCGGATGAGGGGGCCACCGGCACCAAGGCCGACAACCCCTTCATACCATCAACTCACCCCTTGGCGATGTTCAGCGCCACGAACCGGGTCCCATCGCCGCTTTCCACCTGGAACAGCGCCTTGGAGCGGCCCTGGTTGCGGGCTTTTTCGACGGCGTTGGAGACGTCCTCGACGGTCTTCACTTCCTGGTTGTTGACCGAGGTGATGGTCTCGCCGGCCTTCAGGCCCTTGTCGGCGGCATCGCTGTCCGGATCGACTTCGCCGATGGTGAGACCCTTGCCGTCTTCCGACGGCATGACGGTGAGGCCGAGATCGTCGAGCGTCTTTTCGGTCGAAGGCTTGGTCTGTTCCTGCGGCTGGTCGTCCTCGGCGGAGGCCTGCTTCTGGTCTGCCGGCAGGCTGCCAAGCGTCAGCTGCAGCACCTGGCTCTTGCCGTCGCGCCAGATGGTCACCTCGGCCTTGCTGTTCGGCTGCATGCCGGCGATGCGCTTGGCGAGGTCGCGGGCATCCTTGATAGGCTCGCCGTTGACGGCGGTCACCACATCGCCCTTCTTCATGCCGGCCTTCTGGCCCGGAGAGCCTTCCTGCGGGGCGACGACGAGCGCGCCGCGGCCTTCGGAAAGGCCGAGCGAGTCGGCGATGTCCTTGGTCACCGGCTGGATCTGCACGCCGAGCCAGCCGCGGGAAACCGCGCCGTTCTTGATGAGATCGTTGACCACGCCCTGCGCAACGGTCGAGGGGATCGCGAAGGCGATGCCGACATTGCCGCCCGACGGCGAGAAGATCGCGGTGTTGATGCCGACCACTTCGCCCGAGAGGTTGAAGGTCGGACCGCCGGAATTGCCCTTGTTCACGGCGGCATCCACCTGCAGGTAATCATCATAGGGGCCGGAGCCGATATCGCGGCCGCGGGCTGAGATGATGCCTGCGGTGACCGTGCCGCCGAGACCGAAGGGATTGCCGACCGCAACCACCCAGTCACCCACGCGGACCTTGGAGTCGTCCGCGAACTTCACATAGGTGAAGGTGCGCTTCTGCTTGTCGTCAACCTTGAGGACCGCGAGATCCGTGCGGCTGTCCTTGCCGACCAGCTTGGCATCGAGCTCCGTGCCGTCGTTCATGACGACCGTGAAGGCCTCGCCATCGGACACCACGTGGTTGTTGGTGACGATGTAGCCATCGGCGGAGATGAAGAAGCCGGAGCCCTGGGCGGTCGGGCGGAGATGCCCCTTGCCGCCCCGGTGCGGCATCTGGCGCTGGCCGCCACGATTGCCGTCCATGTTCGGGCCGCCGAATTCACGGAAGAAGCGCTTCAGCGGGTGATCGTCCGGCAACTGGTCGAAGCCTTCGCCGCCGAAGTTGAAGCTGAAGCCGTTGCCGCTGTCGGCGGTCTCGTCGACATTCGTCTGAACGCGCACGGAGACGACGGCGGGCGAGACGGCCCCGACCACATCGGCAAAGCTCGGCACCTGCGGCGCCTGAACGGTCACGGGATCGGCATGCGCGGCAATCAGGCCCTGCGGCACGCCGGACAGGATCACGCCGGCCGTCAGCGCGCTGATCGCCGAAGCCTTCAATGCGGATTTGACCGAGATAAACGGAAGCTTCTTGGTGTTCATCGGTGTCTGCCTTCTCTTTCATCCCGGAGGACCCGGGGGTTCATTCGATGAAAGGAGATATAGGCGCCCGCACCTTACGAAGAACTGTCTGGTGCATGAATTCTTGGTAAGGTTTGATTTGATGGGGGAAAAAAGAAACCCCGCACGACGGCGGGGTTCCATATTGACATTGCACCAGCTGATAAGGCCCGGTGCAACGGCCCTTGCGGGACTTAAATCCCGGATTTCTCCGGGGCCGCCCAAAATCTAGTAACAAGCGAAGAAACTGTCATTCATGAATGCCCAATGGCCATCCTTGCTTTATATTATATTAATCTAATTTATTGCAAGTGGTTGCTAATGGTCCCCCCGCATCAGCTCCTCCACCCGCGCCTGCTCCTCCGCCGTCAGCGTCGCCCGCTCCGCAGGCACGGTCCGGCGCTGGCGGGCGAGGAGCACCAGCGCCATGCCGCCGATGAGGATGAGGACGACCGGTGTTCCCCAGAGGATATAGGTGCGGGCCGAAAGTCGCGGCTTCAGCAGCACGAATTCGCCATAGCGGGAGACGAGATAGTCGAAGACCTGCTCGTCGGTATCGCCGCGCTTCAGCCGTTCGCGCACCAGGAGGCGCAGGTCCTTGGCGAGGTCGGCATTGCTGTCATCGATCGACTGGTTCTGGCAGACCACTGTCTCTTATACACATCTCCGAGCCCACGAGACAAGAGGCAATCTCGTA
>CAMFHT010000255.1 GCA_945952245.1 uncultured Rhizobium sp.
CCAGCGCGCCTTCCTTGCGGCATCGCGGCCATTGACGACATCCTCCGACAGACCGAAGTGGCCGCGCAGCGCCTGGGTGATGTTGCTGTCGGCGGCGGAGAGCGCGATCAGCAGGCGGAAGAGATCCGGCAGCGAGGCCCCGCCCCCGCCCTGATCAACCGGCACGCGCAACGCGCCAAAGCCTGCCTCCTTCAGTGTGTCGATCTCGGCGACCGGGAGAAGCCTCCCGGTTTCGCGAGCAACCGCTCCCTTCGCGATCTCGTCGAAGATGGGCTGGAAACGTGCCGAAAGCCGGTCAAAGGTGGCGGACGGCAGGCTGCCATAGGCTTGGGTGGATGTGCTCATGTTCTCTGATGTCCTTGCGCGCAGCAGCACCGTTTCCGGCCTGCGCTATATGATACCCCCACGAGAATAAGCGCGGCACGCGATAAGACGAGTAATTCTATATTTTAAGTATACTTAACAGCGGAATAGTTTTGCGGGTTTCGCTCAATTCGGAAAAGCGGGCGCTTGGGGCGCCCGCTCATCGATCATCGGCCACGCAGGAAGGAGAAGGCGAGCACTGCGAAGATCAGCAGTCCCGTCCCGACCTGTTGCCAGTAGAAGTTCAGCCCCGAGAGCAGCAGCCCATTGGCGACGATCGCAAGCAAAAGCACACCCAGCGCCGTGCCGGGAATGTTCGGTCTGCGAAGCGGGCTGAGCGTCGTGCCGATGAAGGTTGCGCCGATGGCGTTCAGCAGGAAGGCATTGCCGGAATTCGGGATGTAGACGGAGACCGTGGCGGTCAGCAGAATGCCCGCAATCGCGGCAACCAGGGCCGCCAGTCCATAGGCGATGGTGACGGTCCGGGCGACCCTGAGGCCCGAGAAGCGGCTGACGACCGGCTGTGTGCCGATTGCAATGATGGTGCGGCCGAAACTGCTGCGGCCGAGGTAGAGACCGAAGAGGGCGAGCAGCAGAACCGCGACGGCCAGGGTGACTGGCACGCCGAACAGGCTGCCATGGCCGAGAAAGCGGAAGGCATCCGGTATGCCGGTCTGCGGCAAATAGACCGGATTGCCGCCATTCGTCAGCTGCTGCTGGATGCTGCGCCCGATGAAGAGCGTGCCGAGTGTGGCGAGGAACGGCGAGATGCCGATGACGGCGATGAGGAAACCGTTGAACAGCCCGACCACCAGTCCGGCGCCAAGGCCGGCGACCGCTGCGACCGGCACCGGCTGGCCGGCCAGCACCAGCGTGACGAAGGCAAAGCTCGCGAAGTCGACGGCGGTGCCCACCGAAAGGTCGATGCCGCCGGAGGTGACCGCGAGCGTCATGGCGAGCGCGATGATCGCTTGCAGCGCGAAATTGTTCGTCAGGATCGAGAGGACGTTCGTCGGGACCAGAAAGGCCGGCGAGACCACCGAAAAGGCGGCGAAGACGGCAATCGTCGCCAGCGGGAGGGCGAGGCGGGGCGCGAGCGACGGGAAGTTGCGGATGCGTGGCGGGGAACCCGCCGGAGAGACAGTCGCAAATTCGCTCATGGGTCAGATCTCCTCCTTGCGGAGCAAAGTGGTCGCCGAGACCACCAGCAGGATCAGCAGGCCCTGCACGCCGCTGACGAGCGTGCTGGAGAGGTTCAGCAGCTGGAAACCGTTGACCAGGAAGCCGACGAAGAGGGTCGAGAGCACGGTTCCCGGAATGGTCGGCACCAGGCGGCGCGAGAAGATGGTTCCGAGCAGGGCCGTCACCACGACGGGGAGCAGCATCTCGCCGGAACCCGTGGACGTGCCGCTGAGATAGGCAACCGAGAGGATGCCCGCGAGCCCGCCGCAGAATCCGGCTGCCACGTAGGAAAAGGCGGTCAGCCGCCGGACGGGCAGGCCAGCCGCCTTGGCGGCTTCCGGAAATTCGCCCGTCGCATAGAGCCGGAGACCGAGCGGCGTGAACTGCAACACCAGCGCCGCGGCGATCGCGAACAGGATGAAGACGATGCCGAGCGCGGGGATGGTGAAGAGACTGCCGGACGAGAGGAGTGTCAGCACGTCGCTCGACGCCGGAATGACGGTGTTCTGGGTCAGGACCAGATCCACGCCGGCGACCACGTTCATGACCGCAATCGTCGACAGCAGCGGCACGATGCCGATGACGACGACCGCAATCGCATTCACCGCGCCGATGGCGGTGCCGGTCGCCAGAGCACCGAGGATCGCCACCGCATCGGAATAGCCGGCCTGGATGATGAGCGCGTAGACCACCGCCGAAAGCCCGGCATTCGCCGCCAGAGACAGGTCGATGCCGCCGGTCACCACGTTCGGCCCGCCGGAGACGAGCACCAGTGTCAGGCCGATCGAGAGCACGCCGAGCACGGCCGACTGGCCGATGACATTGCCGATATTCCCCACCGTCAGGAAGAACGGAGCGGTCGCGGAAAAGAACAGGAACACCAGTGCGAAGACCAGCAGCGAGCCGGCGCGGAGCAGGTTTGCGGCGAGCGGTCCGCCGTTCTGGGCCTTGGGAGCATCTGCCTGCGGCAGGTCGAGGGTCAGGTCGATGGCTTCAACCGACATGGGCAAGCTCCTCCCGGATATGGCTTCCGGTCGCCTCGGCCAGCAACTGGTCGGGCGTTACGGAAGCGGCTGACAATTCGCGGATCACCTGGCCGCGGAAGAAGACGAGGATGCGGTCGGACAGGCCGATGAGTTCGGGCAGATCCGAAGACAGCACGATCACGGCGGCGCCCTTCTCGGCGAGCTCGTTGATCAGCGCATAGATCTCGGCCTTGGAGCCCACGTCGACGCCGACGGTCGGTTCGTCGAGCAGATAGATCTCCGATTGCGCACTCAGCCATTTGGCGATCGCGACCTTCTGCTGGTTACCGCCGGAGAGCGTGCCGAGCAGGGCATCCGGGCCCGAGGTCTTCACCTGCAGCCTCTGGATCAGCGCCTGAACGGCCGCCTTTTCCGCCCTGCGGGCAAGGAACGAGAACCGGCTGAACCGGCCAAGGCTGGAGAGCGTGGTGTTTTCCGCAACGCTCAGGTCCAGCGCCACGCCCTGCCCGCGCCGATCTTCCGGCACGAGGGCCAGCTGGCGGCCGATGGCATCCGGCGGCTTCAGGCTCTTCACGCGCTGGCCGCGAACCCGGATTTCGCCGGAGCTTGCGGCTTCGAGCCCGAACAGGGTGCGAACGAATTCCTTGGCCCCGGAGCCAAGCAGGCCGGTGATGCCAAGCACTTCGCCTTTGACGAGTGTGAGGCTGACATCCTCATAACGACCTTTCAGCGACAGGGCATCGACCTCGAGCACCGTCTCGCCTCTTGCGATGGTGCGGACCGGGAAGAGCTCCTTGAGGTCGGCATCGATCATCAGCCGCGCGAGATCACGAGCCGATGTGTTCGCGACAGGCAGGGCCGCGACGGTGCGGCCGTTGCGGAGCACGGTGACATCATCGCATAGCGCTTCGATTTCGTTGAGGTAGTGCGAGATGTAGAGGATCGTGATTCCTTCGTCGCGGAGGCGCCGGATGAGGCCGAAGAGCAGATCTGCTTCCCGCCGCACCAGCGCCGCCGTCGGCTCGTCGAAGACGAGAACGGCTGGCTTGCCGATCAGGGCGCGGGTGATCTGCACGATCTGCCGCTCCGCCGTCGAAAGCTCGGAGATGAGACGCCCGTTGGGGATGGAAAGGCCGAAATAACGGTTGATGACCGCATCGGCTTCGCGCTGCATGCGACGGCGATCGAGGAAGGGCGTGCCGGGCAGACGCGGCTCGCGACCGAGAAACAGTGCCTCGCCGACCGTGAAGGAGCGGACGAGCAGCCGGTCCTGATGAATGAAATGAATGCCGAGCTCCTCGGCCAGCGCAGGGGTCAGGTGGGGCTGCGACACGCCGTCGACGAGAAGCGTTCCGGCATCCGGCTTGTGCAGCCCTGCAAGGATCTTTATCAGCGTCGACTTGCCCGCTCCGTTCTGGCCGACGATGCCGTGCACCGTGCCGCGCCGCACGGCAAGCGATGCGCCGTCGAGCGCCAGTGCGCCGCCGAAGCTCTTGCTGACGCCGCTGAAATCGAGATGGAGGTCCGGCTTGGCCGGGGATGGGTCACTCATGGCCTGCCCTCTTCGGGTTGACGTCCAGACGAAAACGCCCGGTCCCTGCGGGGGACCGGGCTGGTTTGACAGCAGGAAAATCAGCCGGCCTGGGTGATGCCGAGCTTCTTGGTCACCTCGGCCACGTTCGCCTTGTTGGCGAGGATCGCCGGCACATAGGTCTCGCGCGGCAGGGTCTGGCCGGCGAGAAGCTTCGCAACGTTCTGGATCGCGGTGCGGCCGAGTTCGGCAGGCTGCTGGGCAACATCGGCTGCGGCCGGCGAAGTCTTGTCGGCCACGAGCTGCAGCACTTCGGGGCTGCCATCGACGCCATAGGTGCGGATTTCCGTGCGGCCGGCGGCCACGAGCGCCTGCGTCGCGCCGAGCTGCGAGATGTCCCAAGCCGACCAGATCGCCTTGATCGAGCCCTTTTCCGGATATTTGTTGAGGATCGCCGTGATCTGGGTGAAGGCATCCTGTACGGTGTTCGGGATCACGTCGCGCAGTTCCGGCTGCAGGATCTTCACCTTGGGGAAGTACTTGGTGACGTTGACGAGCTGATCGTAGCGGATGGCGCAGGGAGTCACGCCGTAAAAGCCGTTGAAGACGACGATGTTACCTTCGCCGCCGATGTCGGAGACGAGCTGGAGGGCGAGGTCCTTGCCGATGCCCCAGTTGTCGGAGGTCGAATTGTTCAGTGAATTCGTCGAGCCGACGTCGATGGTCAGAACCGGGATGCCTGCATCGCGCGCCTTCTTCAGCAGCGGATCGATGACGGTCAGCGTGCCGAGCAGCTGGACGATCGCATCCGGCTTCTGGGCAATGGCGGTCTGCAGCTGCGAGACCAGCTTGCCGTCATTGCGGCCGGCATCGAGCGCGATCGGCTCGCCACCGAGACGCTTCACCTCCTCGATCTGCGCATTATAGGCCTGCAGGTCGAAGAAATGGTCCGTGCCCGCCGCGCTGATGACGATGCGCTTGCCGGCGAGCGAAAGCCCGTCTTCCGCGCGCGCAGCCGCCGCGCCGACGAGGCTCGCCCCCGCCAGAGCCGCCCCCGCGGCAGCGCCGAACTTCAGGAGATCGCGGCGGCCGAGCCCGGCAGTGGAGTTGTTGTTGATGTCAGTCATGTCAGTACCCTCTCGTTAAATTGATAATGTCTATTAAATTTGTATAATATCAAGAAGGCGAGAAATGCCGTTTCAATTCGCGCGGCACTTGGAAAATGCCATTCTCACAGACCGCTTCGCATGAGGGGAAGTCCTGGCCTGCGCTCAGGTGCCGAAGAGAAACGAGGCTGAACCGTCCCGGGTTTGCGGGAAACCGTTTGGTTTAAGTTATGCGGCCATGGCTGGCGCATCCAGCGCGTCCGAAGGTACTGGCACCGCACCCTCAAAGCCCTCTGCGCCGAGTTGAAGCTCGACCCGCGCCGCAATGCACGCGAGAAGCTGCGCATGGCGGCGCGGGAGGCGAAGAGATTTCCTGAACTCGCAAACCAACACAAGCCGCGCTTGGCGTGGGTGTGGCCGAAGGGGTCGGAAGCGGAGAAGCAGGCGCGGGAGGCACTTGCGACCTGACGCGATCAGCAAGGAGGGAATTCAAAGTGGCGGGGATGAATCCTCGCCGTTTATGTTGGTGCGGTCCGATCGAGCCACTCGATGCTACACACTCCGCTTCAAAGCATTGCGCTTCAGTATGGCGAAGGTGCGACCCATATGACACGCAGAACTTTGCCAGGCGTGCCATCAGAAGAATCTGCTCTGCACATTCTATTGATATTATTGGAAAAGTTGGTGGGTGATGTAGGGCTCGAACCTACGACCCGCTGATTAAGAGTCAGCGGGTGTTGTTTCTTATCCACACCATTTTTGC
>CAMFHT010000256.1 GCA_945952245.1 uncultured Rhizobium sp.
GGAGATAGGAGAGATCCGCCCCTTTGCCGCGAGGCCCGACGCCCCTTATTTTATCAACCAGTCCGCGCATGTCTCACTGCCTTTTCTGAGGCCATACTTCCGGAAGTGTTTTAACAAAGCCTGACGAAAGCGCGGCAGGAAGGCATATCTGTTTGCCTTCATACTTATTAAAGGAAATAAATTGCAACCTCATTCAACCAGTGGGCGCGTTTCGCGCCGCCTTATCCTCGGAACCATGCCGTGCCTTCTGCCGTTGTGCTGAAAAGAGGAGACTGCACCATGGCAAACGAGACACCGAAGCCCGGCCCCGCCGGCACCACCGATCAATGGCCGCGCTGGGAAGGCCCCCAGCAGAACACGCCCCGCGGCTACATGCACGCCAAGGACGATCCCGAAGCGGACCGCGATGCGGTGGGGGAGAACAATCAGGATCCGAAGAAGACCGATCTGGGTGACGCGATGAAGACGCGGGATCATCAGTGACATCTATCGCCAAGAGATTGGCAATCACAGAAAAGCCCGCCGGCGGTCCGGCGGGCTTTTTCGCGGACTGAAGAATGTGCCAATCAGGCGGCGCTGGCCCAGTCCCGGCCCGCGTTCGCACTGCCTCGGGTCCCTTCGGCGGACACCTTGAAGGTTGCGAGCAGCCGGTTCAGCGCCTCGATCTCATGAACGAGGCCGTGGCTCGCGGCCGTCGTTTCCTCCACCATGGCGGCGTTCTTCTGCGTCGACTGATCCATCACGTTGACGCTCTTGCTGATTTCGCGAAGGCCCGTCGCCTGTTCGCGCGACGATTCCACGATCGAACCGATGTTTCGGTCGATTTCGTTCACCTGCTGAAGGATGAGTTCGAGCGTCTCGCCGGTGCGCCCGACGAGGCTCACACCTTGCTTCACCTGATCCGAGGAGGTGGTGATCAGCGCCTTGATTTCCTTGGCAGCATTTGCCGAGCGCTGCGCGAGTTCGCGTACCTCCTGCGCCACGACAGCGAAGCCTTTGCCGGCCTCCCCTGCCCTTGCCGCTTCAACACCCGCATTCAGCGCCAGAAGGTTGGTCTGGAACGCGATCTCGTCAATGACACCAATGATGCTGGAGATCTGGTTGGACGAGGCTTGGATCGCATCCATGGCGCTGATCGCCTGCTGGACGACGCGGCCGGACTCCTGAGCGCTGCCTTTCGCGCGGCCGACGAGATTGCCGGCTTCGTCTGCCCTGCGGGACGCGTCCGCGCCGGAAGACGTGATCTCTTCGAGAGCGGCAGACGTTTCCTCGAGCGAGGAAGCCTGCTGTTCCGTGCGCTTGGAGAGGTCATCGGCAGCCGTGCGGATCTCGGCGGAGGCAGACTCGATCATCTGCGAATTGTTACGAACCTCCATCATGGCCATGCGGAGCTTCTCGATCGAGGTGTTGAAGTCTGTCCGCAGCTTTTCGAGGTTGTGAGGGAAAGCCTTGTCGATGTGTTGGGCAAGATCGCCTTCCGAAAGACGATGCAGACCGGATGCCAGACTATCGACTGCATTGACGCGAGCCGTTACGTCAGTCGCGAACTTGACGACCTTGAAGACGCGCCCGCGGTCATCGAAAATCGGGTTATAGCTGGCGAGGATCCAGACCTGGCGCCCACCGCGCCCGATGCGCAGATATTCCGCCTGCTTGAACTCACCGCCGGCAAGGTCGCTCCAGAACTCCGCATAATCGGCGGAGCGCACGTAATCCGGCGCGCAAAACATGGAGTGATGCTTGCCCTTGATGTCGGCGAGTTCGTATCCGAGAGCCGAGAGGAAATTTTGGTTTGCCGTTATGATCTCGCCCTGGGGCGTGAATTCGATGATGGCCTGCGATCGCGAGAGAGCATCGAGCTTACCGGCATCCTCCGCGGCGCGCATTTTTCTGGCCGTGATGTCAGTTGCGACCTTCACGACCTTGACCACCTTCCCCCTGACGATGACCGGATTGTAGGATGCCTCGATCCAGACATCCCGCCCACCCTTGGCAATGCGGCGATATTGCCGTGAATCGAATTTTCCGGCGGCGAGCCCCGCCCAGAACGCCTTGTATTCCGGGCTCTGCACCTCCTGCGGATCGACGAACAGGCTGTGGTGCCTGCCCTTGACTTCGGCGAGCGTGTATCCGAGCGCCTTGAGAAAGTTCTCGTTGGCATTGAGGATCGTGCCATCAGGCGTGAACTCGATCATGGCCTGTGACCGGCTGAGCGCTTCGAGAACCGCCTCCGCCTTGTTTCCGCCCGCAGAAAAAATGCTCATGCCCGTTTCCTCGTTTTCGCTCGGCAGTTCCCTTGGTTGCTTCGTCCCATTTGGCCGAAACATCCCCTGTTGCCGTAACGCTGCCGGAGATGAAGCCCACCTCACAAGACGATGCGTTTATTCAACCTGCACTTGATTAGTACAACTCTGGCGTGATCAAAATCTAGCGGTGGATCGTTTATGTTTATTTAATAAAAAATGTTATCGACAGTACAAACTCCTGTCATGTTACGATTTGCCGTTACATTTGAAGCGAACCTCACATTTGAGGATAATGGTCAACCGTGTTGATAAAGGTGCCCAGCCCGGGAATAGGCGTCTGCCTAGTGGAGCACTTGATGCAGGAACTCTGCATGCGACATAAGCGTAGCGCCGCAATGGCGTCGCACCGGATCTTGTTCAAGATATTGACAGGACTGGAGTAAGAAAATGTGGTGCCCCCGGCAGGGTTCGAACCCGCGACCCCCTGATTACAAATCAGGTGCTCTACCAACTGAGCTACAAGGGCAGTGCGTTGGCAAATAGCATATTCCTTCCCGGAGTAAAGCCCATATTGGCATGGCGGTGAAAATTGCACGGAAGGCGTTCGCCTACTCTTGGAACGCAAGGGCTTATCCATCTTTCCTTCACCGTTTCCATGGCGTTGCCAAACGGGTTGTTGTGTGCCGCAAGCAGCCCTAAATCGGTAAATCCCTTTAGTTTTATCTACATTAGTTGTTAGTTTTATATAACTTTTTCCTTCTAAAGGTGTAATTTCTTACAATTGCACCTATCTCGTATAACTCGTAATTGTCGAACTCAATAAAGACGATGCGGGCCAAGGCCGATAGCCTCGGCTCGCATTCTCAGCGGTTGGACACGGATGGACACCGGCTGCGACCTCAAAGCGAGGATCAGCGTCAGCCGTCGTTACGGACAGCAATGGTAAAATATTATAAAGCAGCTGGAATGACGGGCATTCTGGCCACAGTACTCTGTTGCTATTCGGTTGCTGCCGGGGCCACCGGGCAGGCAACGGCCAAGGCGCCGGCATCCCTTCCATTGGCGCCAGCTCAGAGCCAGACCGATTTGGCCAAGCGAACCACCGCATGGGTCTTCGCGAGTATAAATGCCGGTCTCGTCGATTGGCCGATGACCGACCTGGCAAACACCCTGAAGCGCAAGCAGGGAGATTGCAGTCATCGGGTTTTCGTTCTTCGCGATCTGATGGCCAAGGCCGGTATCCGCACACGCAACGTCATGTTCTATGGGGTGCCGATCCAGCTTGGTCACACGGCAGTCGAGATCTTTGCAGATGGCCGCTGGCAGTTTTTCGATCCGACGATCGGCGCCTATTTTGCCACCCCCGAGGAGCCTGGAAAACCGCTTTCGCTGGAGCAAGCGCGAAACTTGTATCCCAAAGTCCAAATGATGACCGCGGATGTCAAACCGTGGCAGCAGGCCGATGCGGATATCGGCGTTCCTTCCTATTCCGCCACGAAGCAGGGTGTCTTGTTCGACCCACATCATCCGGGGGTCCCGATACTCGATGTCGAAAAGACCTTTTTCGGACCCCATTACTCTATCGCAGGCCAGCGAAAGCGTTACACGGGACTCGTAGACGTGGACTTGGACCGGAAGGCCTCCGGAGAGATAGGGCGCAAGGATGGCAAGGTCAGCGAACTCACCGCGCCGCTTCATCTCATCACAGGAAACCGGATCTACAATCCGTTCCTGTTCATCTTCGGCTACTATCACGCCGGCCAAGGGCCGGTGGTGGAGCATCGCTTTCGATTTCGCGGTGACCGCAGCCGCGATGTCTCGATGACCATCAACTTCGCTACATCGCTGTCATTTTCTGACAGGGCTATATTTCGCACGACCTTCGATACTGCCGCGCCGATGGAGAACATCATAGAAACTAACCAACCGGTCTGGTCCGACCGGTCCGTTACGTACAGCTTCCGGGTTGAAGCTCCCTCGACAACGGTAACCGTGCAGCTGAGCGAAGCCGTCGGCAATATGGCGTGGAACGTTGACTCGATAACCTGGAACAGCGAGTTCACCGAACCCGCCTTGTAACTGCAGCATCTGCAGGCGAGTGGTACTTCACGCGAGGCACTCCTGCTCGACGACGAATTTTGGTGACGGGGACGCAATAGGCCGTGGCACGGCTTGCCGGGTGCAGCCAATGACCTATACCTTTGGGACCCGTCCCCTTGCGAGGCCCCCATGCCGTCAGTGCCGTCCATCGCCTTCGTTGCCTCCACGACAGACATTGCCCAGTCGGCACTCGCCGAAATGACGGCGATCTACGGCAATACGCCGCTTTCGGAGGCCGATGTCGTCGTGGCCCTCGGCGGCGACGGCTTCATGTTGCAGACGCTGCACGGCACGATGAACACCGGCAAGCGGATCTATGGCATGAACCGCGGCTCCGTCGGCTTTCTCATGAACGAGTATCGGGTGGACGACCTGCCGGAGAGGATAGAGGCGGCGGTCGAGAACAAGTTCTATCCGCTGAAGATGGAAGCGCTCGATGCGACGGGGGCGATGACGACGGCCCTTGCCATCAATGAGGTCTCGCTCTTCCGCCAGTCCTACCAGGCCGCCAAGCTGCAGGTGGAGATCGACGGCAAGGTGCGGCTTCCGGAGCTTACCTGCGACGGCCTTCTCGCCGCGACCCCGGTCGGCTCCACCGCCTACAACCTTTCCGCCCATGGGCCGATCATGCCGCTGGAGGCGCCGCTGATCGCGCTCACCCCCGTCAGCGCCTACCGCCCCCGTCGCTGGCGCGGCGCGCTGCTGCCCGACAAGGTGGTGATCGACATCCACGTGCTGGAGGCCGAGAAGCGCCCGGTCAATGCGGTGGCAGATCACAACGAGGTCAAGTCCGTCATCCGCGTCCGCATCGCCCAATCCGACGAGGTAACCGCGCACATCCTCTCCGACCCGGACCGCTCCTGGTCGGACCGCATTCTGGCGGAACAGTTCAGCTATTGATTTTCACGCTCTCAGCCGGTCCGGATTGAAAAGCCCCGGCGCGGATCTCTTCCGCGCCGGGGCTTGCAATCACAAGACTGACCTTTTGTCTCAGTCGATATCCGTCACGGCATCCGCCTTGCCGCTGATGCGGTGGGCGAGCGCTGCCTCCATGAAGGGGCTGACATCGCCGTCGAGCACGTCGGACGGGGCTGTCGATTCCACGCCCGTGCGGAGATCCTTCACCAGCTGGTAGGGCTGCAGCACGTAGGAGCGGATCTGGTGGCCCCAGCCGATATCCGTCTTCGAAGCGGCTTCGGCATTGGCGGCGTCTTCCCGCTTCTTCAGTTCCGTCTCGTAGAGGCGGGCGCGCAGCATGTCCCAGGCCTTGGCCCGGTTCTTGTGCTGCGAGCGTTCCTGCTGGCACTGCACCACGATGCCACTCGGAATGTGCGTGATACGCACGGCCGAGTCCGTGGTGTTGACGTGCTGGCCGCCGGCGCCCGAGGACCGGTAGGTGTCGATGCGGCAATCGCTTTCGTTGATCTCGATCTGGATCGAGTCGTCCACGACGGGATAGACCCAGATGGACGAAAACGAGGTGTGACGCCGCGCGTTCGAATCATAGGGCGAGATGCGCACCAGGCGGTGCACGCCCGATTCCGTCTTCAGCCAGCCATAGGCATTG
>CAMFHT010000257.1 GCA_945952245.1 uncultured Rhizobium sp.
GCCGCTGACGATGTCACCGAAAACAGCGAAGAAATCCCCGGCGAGCTTCTTCGCCGTGCCATCGATCAGCCGACTGCCGAGTTGCGCAAGCTTGCCACCGATATCCGCATCGACAGTATAATGCAGCACCGTCGCCTCACCGTCTGGCTCCAGCCGAACCTTGGCACTTCCCTTCGCGAAGCCCGCCATGCCCCCGGACCCCTCCCCCGTGATGGTATAGCCGTTCGGCGGATCGAGATCGGACAGCGTCACCTTGCCGGTGAAGCTTGCCTTCACGGGGCCGATCTTCAATGTCACCTTTGCGGCCATTTCCGTATCCGACAGCTTTTCGATCGAGTCGCAGCCAGGAATGCAGCGGCGCAGCACGTCCACGTCGTTCAATCCGGCATAGACTGCTTCGCGCGACGCCTCGATCCGCTGTGAACCGCTCATGTCCATGATGCTTCTCCTCCTCGGCTGGGAAACGGCTTCTCCCAAAGCCGGTTAATACACTCAACAAATCTTGCTGGAATTTCAGTTGCTGCGCAAGGAGCCGATCCGGTTTCTGTGACTTCGGCCATTCGGGGGTTCCGTGCTGCATGGCCGGAAGTTATGATTTTGGCCAATTGTCGTAAGGAACTCCAATGGCGGCCCAATTCGATCTCTTCCCAACGGATCAGCCTTCCCGGTCCAAGTTCCCCTCACCGCAGCGGCGTCCAGTTGAGCAAGGTGCGCTGAGCGAGCAAGCAATGGCGGAATTGCTGGAGGCGTCTGGACGATACCGCATCCTGCGCAAGCTCGAAGCGCGTCCTCTGTCCCCTCCCCGCCCCCAGTTTCCCCTGCGCGGCGTCATCCTCGACACCGAGACGACGGGGCTGGACCACCGCAGCCATGAGATCATCGAGATTGGCCTCATTGGTTTCTCTTTCAACGAGAAGGGTGAGATTGGCGAGGTGATCGGCCTCTATGGCGGCCTGCAGCAGCCTTCGATCGCCATTCCCGCCGATATCGTCCGCATTACTGGCATTACGGACGAAATGGTGGCTTGTCAGAGCATCGATCTTGCTGCCGTGGAAGCGCTGATTGCGCCGGCCGATCTCGTCATCGCCCATAATGCCGGCTTCGACCGGCCTTTCTGTGAGCGGTTCTCGCCGCTGTTTCACGGCAAGGCCTGGGCCTGCTCGAATGCGGAGATCGACTGGACGTCCCGCGGCTACGAGGGCACGAAACTCGGCTATCTCATCGGCCAGTCAGGCTATTTCCACGAAGGGCACCGCGCGGTCGATGATTGCTTCGCGCTGCTTGAAGTTCTGATCGCGGGCAAGGGTGAAGCGCCTCCCTTTGCGGAGCTTTATGCGGCCAGCCAACGCTGCCGCATGCGGATCTTCGCCGAGAGCGCGCCGTTCGAGATGAAGGATCAGCTTAAGGCCCGCGGCTATCGCTGGTCGGATGGAAGTGCCGGCCTGCCGAAGTGCTGGTGGACGGAGGTGCCCGAGGAGGTTCTCGACGAGGAACTGCGGTTCCTCCGCACCGAAGTCTATCGCTGGCGCGATGCGGATCCGCCGGTCCGGCGGCTTACGGCCTTCGACCGCTTTCGCGCCTGATTTACAGGTGGCCCGCAGCGCTGCGAGCCACCATCCCTGATGTCACACCGAACGCATCAGGCCGCCATCGACCCTGATGCTCTGGCCGGTGATGTAGCCGGCCCCCTCGGATGCCAGGAATGCAATGGTCGCGGCAATTTCTTCCGAGGTGCCGTAGCGGGCCATCGGGACGCCCTGTCGGCGCTCCTCGGTAGCCGGCAGGCTGTCGATCCAGCCCGGAAGCACGTTGTTCATGCGTACGTTATCCGCGGCAAAGCTGTCTGCGAAGAGCTTGGTGTAGGCGCCGAGCCCGGCACGGAAGACGGCGGAGGTCGGGAACATGGCGCTCGGCTCGCCGACCCAGGCGGTGGAGATGTTGACGATGGAGCCGGACTTTTGCGCCTTCATGATCGGCGCGACGATGCGGACGGCACGGACCACGTTCATGAAGTAGACATTCATGCCAGTCAGCCATTGCTCGTCGGTAATTTCAGTGATCGGCGCACGGGGGCCGTGACCTGCACTGTTGACCAGCACGTCAATGCGGCCCCACTTTGCCATGGTCTTGTCCACCATGGACTGCAGATCTTCCGGCGACTGGTTTGACCCGGTAAAGCCGAGGCCGCCGAGTTCCTTGGCGAGCGCCTCGCCCTTGCCGGAAGAGGAAAGGACCGCAACCTTGTAGCCATCCGCTGCGAGCTTGCGTGCCGCCGCCGCCCCCATGCCGCTGCCGCCTGCGG
The DNA here is from genome assembly GCA_945952245.1 of uncultured Rhizobium sp. Classification (GTDB taxonomy): domain Bacteria; phylum Pseudomonadota; class Alphaproteobacteria; order Rhizobiales; family Rhizobiaceae; genus Gellertiella. Next base: position 2,303 of record CAMFHT010000257.1, read on the forward strand.
TGATGACGGCGACCTTTTCGATGCTCATGGCAAATTCTCCTGTTCCTGCCCTTGGCGGCTCTGCCGCCTTCGGACGGAAACTAGCATCGCCGGTGTATCTGCGCGAACAAGTATTCTTTGCCCTTCAAGACAAAAATCTTGATGGTGAGCCCCCTCCCCTACTGGCCCAGCTTCGATGGCGGGCGGTAGTCGCGCTTCCGTTTGCTTTGGGTCAGGGCCAGCAGGCGGGACAACGCTTCCTGCTCGGACGCACAGGTTTCCAGCTTCTCCTGCCCGAAGCTGCCGATCCGGCCCCAACGGCGGATCAGCACCGGCTCGCCGAAAAGAGACCGGCCTACACTGACGGTGTAGAACCGCCGCATGTTTCTGACCGGGTCGATGCGTTCCAGATAGAGGTCAAATTTGTTGTTCATGCAGCCATTTTAGGATCTTCCGCGAATCGCCGTCCAACCAATGTTTGGAATCGGTTGCGCTTCACCGATTCATTGAATTGATCGATCAGCGGCCTGAGTCGCTCCCCTATCAATTGTCCCGGCGCTGTCGGCTGCTGCCCTCGTGCCATGCGGGTTTACGGTTACATGCACCTGATCAACAGCGTTAACATCATGAATCTCATACGAATTCTAGGTTGCTGATCCGAATGTCGCCGATGGTGCCGAGCTTGCGTTAACCTTTTGTTAACTCTATTTTTCTTGTCACAACAAGAGAATCGGCGATAATGGCGGCAATTCTTTCCGATTGCCGGAAATATCGCCAGAACGGTTTCAGTCATGAATGCGCATACGCCATTGCCGTCGTTCGAATTCGACGACAAGATATTGATGCAGGGTGCGGAGATCTCGCGCAAGCTTGACCAGCTGCGCTTCGAGAAATTTCCGCCGAATGCGCGCAAGACGCTGCGGCAGTTTTCCATGGCTGAGGTCGCACATTATCTCGGCGTGAGCCCCAACAACCTCAAGCGCCTGCATCTCGAGGGCAAGGGGCCAGTACCCGCTACCTCTACCGGCGGCCGGCGGTTCTATACGGCCGAGCAGATGCTGGAACTCCGTATGTTCCTCGACAAGACCGGCAAGGCTGAAGCCAAGAAATACGTGCCGCACCGCAAACCCGGCGACAAGCTGCAGGTGATCGCGGTCGTGAACTTCAAGGGTGGTAGCGGCAAAACCACCACGGCGGCGCATCTCTCCCAGCATCTGGCACTGACAGGGCACCGCGTGCTTTGCGTGGATCTCGATCCACAGGCGTCCCTCTCGGCTCTCTTCGGCTTTCAGCCAGAGCTCGACCGCAATCCCTCGCTCTATGATACGATCCGTTACGACGATCAGCGAAAGCCGATTGGCGACGTGATTATGGCGACGAATTTCCCGGGGCTGGACATCATTCCCGCCAATCTCGAGCTGCAGGAATACGAGTACGACACGCCGCTCGCCATGCAGACCTCGACCGAGGGCAAGCGCTTCTTCACGCGCATGGGCAACGCGCTGGCCGACGTCGACGACCGCCATGACCTCGCCGCTGTCGATTGCCCTCCCCAGCTCGGTTATCTGACGCTGACGGCGCTGACGGCAGCAACGTCCGTTCTCATTACGGTGCATCCGCAGATGCTCGACCTGATGTCGATGTCGCAGTTCCTGCTGATGCTGGGCAATATTACCCGCACCATCAAGAAGGCCGGCGCGAACGTGCGCATGGACTGGCTGCGCTATCTCATCACGCGATACGAACCGAGCGACGTGCCGCAGGTACAGATGCTGGGCTTCATGCAGTCCATGCTGGCGGAGGAGATGTTGAAGACCCCGATGGTGAAGACGACGGCCATTTCCGATGCTGGCCTCACCAAGCAGACGCTCTACGAGGTGGAGCGCGCCAATTTCACCCGCGAGACCTATGATCGCGCAATCGAATGCCTTGATGCCGTGAACTTCGAGATCCAAGGGCTGATCCATAAGGCATGGGGGCGGCTATGAGATGCGTTGACTGCCGTCAAAAGTCGGTATTTGGCCATGGAAATCAAGCAGATAATCTGATGCGGGAGGCCGTGTGATGGCCCGCAAGAACCCGTTTGCCAATCTGATGGACGATCATCCCGAGGTGGAGCGCCCTGCCCTCGACTATACGATCAAGGGTGCATCCAAGTCCATCATCAGCTCCATCGACGAGATCGCAGCGCGCGCGGACAAACTGCTCGAAGGCCAGACGGTAGTCGAGATCGAGCCGGAGCTGATCCATGCCTCCTTCGTCAAGGATCGCATGGACGAGGATCCGCAGGACTACCAGGACCTTCTCAACGCGATCAGGGATGAGGGCCAGCAGAGTCCTGTGCTGCTTAGGCCCTACCCCAAGGTGCCAGGCCGTTACATGGTCGTTTTCGGCCATCGGCGCGTGAAGATTGCCCGCGAGCTCGGGCGCAAGGTGCGGGCCGTCGTTCGCGAGATGGACGACCGCGCTCATGTGCTGGCGCAGGGGCAGGAGAATTCCGCGCGCGCAAATCTCTCCTTCATCGAAAAGGCGATGTTTGCCGATGCGCTCGTGCGGCTGAACTATGACAGGGACAATGCGACGGCCATGTCCGCGCTATCGGTCGATCGGGCAACGCTCTCGAAGATGCTGGCCGTGGCCTCCCTGCCCGCGCCGCTTCTGGAAGCCATAGGCCCCGCACGCGGAATTGGCCGCGACCGCTGGTATGACCTGAAGCAAAAGATCGAAAAGCCTGCTCTGCGCGATAAAGCTCTCGACTTCATTGGCACGGACGAGTTCCGTGGGATCAATGCCAGTGACGATCGCTTCAACCGACTGGTGGCGCATGTGAAGGCTGCGGGTAAACCCGTTCGCGCCGCGCCGCAAAAGAGCAACTGGTCTTCTGCCGACAGGCGGCTCATTGCGGACGTCAGGTCGGACGGAAAAACATTCACGCTTGCAATGAAGGCAAAGGATGCTGTGGGGTTCGGAGACTATCTCTCCGCCAATCTCGCGGCCCTTTATGATGCCTATTGCGAGCAGGAAAAGCGAAACAATCAGGGAGACTGAACCGCAAAAGAAAAAGGCCCCCAAACGTTGCCGTCGTGGAAGCCCTTCTCCGTGTTGTAGCAAACCGAGAATCGCATTTCCCCGAATCCCAGTCAAGAGTCTTTGGCGCCGTTTGGTGAGTGTTTTTCTGTTGCCTTTGGAAAGGTGAAGGAAAATGCAGACCCAAAACGTGACGACGCCCTTCGGGCGGCGGCCAATGTCGCTTGGCATGCTGGCCACACAGCTGCAGGCCAGCGAATTGCCGACCGGTACTTCCGTGGACAAATGGAAACTCTACCGTTCGCTCTGCGAGGCGAGGGCCAAGCTCGGGCTGACGGATCGGGCCTTGGCGCTGCTCAATGCGCTTCTGTCCTTTCATCCGCATACGGAGCTAAGCGCCGAACATCCGCTCGTGGTGTTTCCCTCGAATGCCCAGCTTTCACTCCGCGCAAACGGCATGGCGGAAGCAACGATCCGGCGGCATCTCGCGGTGCTGGTTGAGGCGGGGCTCATTGCCCGCAAGGACAG
>CAMFHT010000258.1 GCA_945952245.1 uncultured Rhizobium sp.
AAAAGGACCTGCGCAATTACTGGGGTTACCAGACCCTCGGCTTCTTCGCGCCGCAGCCGCGCTTCCTTTCCGGCGACCGGATCAAGGAATTCAAGGCCATGGTGAAACGCTTCCATGCCGCCGGCATCGAAGTCATCATGGACGTGGTCTACAACCACACGGCGGAAGGCTCGGAGAAGGGGCCGACACTCTCCTTCCGCGGTCTCGACAACCGCAGCTATTACCGCCTTTCGGACGAAGATCCGCGCCATACCTATGACACGACCGGTACCGGCAATTCGCTGAACACGGCCCATCCCATGGTCATGCGCATGGTGCTGGACAGCTTGCGCTACTGGGTCGGCGCCATGCATGTCGACGGCTTCCGCTTCGACCTGGCCAGCACGCTCGGCCGAGAGCAGGACGGCTTCGAGCGCGAGGGCCGCTTCCTCGATGCAATCCGTCAGGACCCGATGCTCGCCGGCGTGAAGCTGATTGCCGAGCCCTGGGATGTCGGCGACGGCGGCTACCAGGTGGGCGGCTTCCCGTTCCCGTTCCGGGAATGGAACGACAAGTACCGCGACGACGTGCGCCGCTTCTGGCGCAAGGATCCGGGGCTCTTGCCGGACCTGTCGCAACGGCTTCTCGGATCGCCCGTGCAGTTCAACCACTCGGACCGGAATGCGACGTCGTCGGTCAACCTTCTCAGCGCCCATGATGGTTTTACCCTTATGGATACGGTGAGCTACAACGACAAGCACAACGACGCCAACGGCGAGGAAAACCGCGACGGGCACGACAACAACTGCTCCGACAACATGGGGGCGGAAGGTCCGACCGAGGATGAAGGCATCCAGGCTGCCCGCGCACGCCGCCGCCGGAACATGATGCTGACGCTGCTTACGAGCCAGGGCGTGCCGATGATCCTCGGCGGCGACGAAATGTGCAACAGCCAGTTCGGCAACAACAATGCCTATTGCCAGGACAACGAGATCGGCTGGACCGACTGGGCCTACAAGGACGATCCCTTCTTCGAATTCTGCTGCAAGGCTGTGGAATTCCGCAAGAGCCACATCGCGCTGCGTCAGGACCGCTTCCTTGTTGGCGAGACCAACGAGGAGGGCAAGCACGAGCTCGCCTGGTTCTCGCCTGACGGTGAGCCCATGAGCGACGAGAACTGGCAGGACGGCGAACTCCGGGTCGTCGGGGTCTTCATCGCCCGCGCCAATGCGCCTGCCGGAAGCACCGACACCTCTGAAGACCCTCTCTTCCTCGTCTTCAACGCCGGCGGAGACTGCGCCTTTACCTTGCCGTCCGTCAACGGCGTCGAAAACTGGAAGCGCGTGGTCGATACCGGCGCAGACGACGCCTTCGAGGAGCACCCTGCCGAACCGACGGCCATGGTCTACGAATCGAGCATTGCGGTGTTTGCACCCGCTTGAGGAACGGCTCTTCTTCCTCAACCAGCAAAAATTAAAGGGGCCTTTCGGCCCCTTTCTTATGTCCGGCTGTCGGCGCTGCGATGAGAGGACCGCCTGCCCCTTGCTGTCAGCGGCGCCGAGCTTGCGGCTGGCGGGCTTGGTCTTTGCTTCCTGGGACTTGCCGAGAATTTCGGCGCTCGTCTTGCTCTGCTTCTTCGGCGAGGGCGCCTTGCCAAGGCGCGGTGCGGGGTCCATCTGGACATCGGCCTGCAGTTGATCCGGCGCGATGCCATGGTCGGCCTTCGGCATGTCGGCAGCCGGGGCGTCAGGGCCTGGCTCGGGCGTAGTCTGCTGGTCGGCGATATGGCCGGGCAGGGCGACGCGCTCCAACTCGTCCCATTCGCGGGAAGCCTGTTCCCAATGCTCGTGATCCTGGCCGTGATTGCGCCCGTTCTGCTCCCACAGGGAGTAGGCCCGGTTGCTGATCCATTCGTCTCGCGGAGTGCTCATTCTGATTTCCCTCATCTGGCCCAGGGCCGTTGCGTTTTGATGCGGAAGGTATGCTGCCCGGCCAACGCTCCAGAGGGGAACCTTGCCGGCCCGAAGGCGGTCCTTGCCGTCACGGTAACCCCTGAATGGCGGGCTTGGTTCCGGCAGGATGCAGCGAATCAGTGACGATTTTATAACTGACGTGAAATATACACTATCTTAACAGACCCTGTCCGCCGTCGACGAAGATCGGCGTACCCGTCACGTGGCGCGACGTGTCGCCGGCGAGAAAGGCGATGACGTCTGCAACCTCGTCGGCGTGGCCGGGCTTTCCGTCCGTCAGGGGAATATCGCCCTCGGGCCATTCGACCGGAACCTCCGTCTCCTCCTGATTGCGCAGTGTGGTGTTGTCCTCGATCTCGGTTTCGATCTTGCCGGGACAGACGGCGTTTACCCGGATGCCGTGCTTGCCGAGTTCCAGCGCCAGCTGCTGCACCATGGCCACCTGCGCCGCCTTGGTGGCCGAATAGGCGGTTGCGCCCGGCGAGGTGAAGGTGCGCACGCCATTGATGGATGACACGACGATGATCGACCCGCCTCCCGCCGATTTCATGTGCGGGATCGTATGGTGCAGAGTCAGGTAAGTCCCGCGCAGATTGACGGAAATGGTCTTGTCCCATTCCTCGGGCTTGATGTCGTCGATCGGCGCCCAAACACCGTTGATGCCGGCATTGGCGACGACGATGTCGATGTGACCTGTTTCATGCAGCAGCCAGCGCGCCGCATCCTGCATGGCCTCGTTGTCGGCAACGTCTGCGACCAGGGCAATGGCCCGTCCACCGAAGCCGCGGATCTCCTCGCAAACGGCGTTCACGCTCTCGTCGGTATGGCTCAGCACGCCGACGATGGCGCCATCCCGGGCAAGCCGGATCGCTGTCGCGCGGCCGATGCCGGAACCCGCTCCGGTGACCAGCGCAACGCGCCTGGCCAGTGCCTTGCCGTTGCCGTGCCGAGCAGGAGCTTGCGCCATGAAATTCCTCCGTAATTCCTTGTGTCGATTGTCAGGGGGGAACTCCAGAAACGGCCGAGCGGTTCCAGTGATAGCGAAGCGATGTTTATCAACGCGAAGATTTGTCAGGTTCCGTACCGTCGGGCCGGAACGTACATGCCTCGTGCCGCGTTCATGAGTGGACGTGCATGACATCAGGATCATCTCAGGAGGTTGCCATGGTTCTCATTCTTCCCGAAGCCCGCGGATATTCCCATTGCCCGGCGGGTTCTACGACGGCAGGGCTGCAGGCATCCATCAGGAGCGTGCTGGAGAACGATTTCGGTGACGACCTTTCCCGCCTCAGCGTTCGTATCCTCGGCTCCTACGTGATCATCGAAGGTCTCGTGGAAAGCGATGTCAGCATGGACGAGATCGTGGCGGTGGCCGAGGCGATCGCCGGTCGCGGCAATGTGCGCCTCAGCGTTTTCCGGCACTAGGTCATTTAACATTCGAGGCATGAAAAAGGGACGGTGCGAACCGTCCCTTTCTCGTATGCGGAACCCTCGGCTTACGGCGTCGGGCTGTTCGGCTGCGTGCCGCCGCCGGTTGCAGAACCTGCATCGCCGGCGGAAGAACCCGCAGCGGGCATGGCGCCATCATTGGTGGTCTGCGGAGGGCTCTCGCCCTGGCCCTTGGCCGCGGGTGCGCCATCGGTGGACGGCACGGCCTGGCGGGTTGCGGCCGCGTTGGGATTGTCGGTCGTCGGTACCGAATTCTCGAGATTGTCACCCGATCCGGTCGTGGGCTGGCCCACGGTCGCCTCGGTGCCCGGCGTATTGCCCGGCAGCTGATTGCCGTAGAATTCGACGCCTGCCCAGACAAGGAGGGCGAGCGCGATGCCGCCGATCAGCACGGCCAGCACCGGACGTCCTGTGCCCGCCTGCTTGGCTTCGGTTGCGGGAATGACGGGATCGGTCAAATCGACTGGCTCGCCCGGAGTGCGGTCCAGCGTCGGAGTGTTGAGTTCTGTCCTGTTGGTTCGCATAAGCGCGTCTCCTTAACGAGTAGGCTCAGAGGCTCAACGGGTCGGCAGCCATATGGTTCCCGTCCGCTTGGCGGGAACGGCGCGCGCAGCCAGAGGCAAAATAAATCGCTTCTGGATGGAACCCGGCTGCGCGACGGGCGTTTATGGGACGAGCATGCTGGTTGGGATGTGAGGAGATGTTCCATTTCGTCGCGGCGTCGGCAACGGCATGTTCGCCCCCAGCGACCCTAGAGACGACTGCGCCCCTTCCGAGGGGCGCTTTTTTTCCGCCTGCATTCTGCGTGTGAGGAGAAACGGTTCATGGCGCCGAGACCATTCTGGAAAGGCTATCTGAAGCTCTCGCTGGTCACCTGTCCGGTGGCGATGATGCCGGCCTTGAGCGATGAGAGCCGCGTCCGCTTTCGCACGATCAACAGCAAGACGGGCAATCCCGTCGTCAGCCAGTACGTCGACGAGAAGACCGGCAAGCCCGTGGAGGACGACGACCAGGTGCATGGCTACGAGCATGGCGAAGACAAGTACGTCATGCTGGAGGAAGACGAGATCGACGCCGTCGCGCTCGAAAGCACGCATACCATCGACATCGACATGTTCGTGCCCGCGGACAGCATCTCCGCCATCTGGCGCGATCGCCCGCATTTCCTGATGCCCGACGACGAGGTGGGAGAGGAGGCCTTCTGCGTCATTCGCGAGGCCATGGCCGAGACCGGCATGTGCGGCATCGCCCGGCTGGTGCTCTACCGCCGCGAGCGCGCCGTCCTGCTGGAACCCCGCGACAAGGGCATCGTCGTCTGGACATTGCGCTATGGCGACGAGGTGCGTGACGAGGACGACTACTTCTCCGGCATCGCCGCCGTGAAACCGGAAACCAGCCAGAAGACGCTGATGAAGAAGCTCATCACCGCCCAGACGATGGATTGGGAGGATGAGCGGATCGATGATCCCGTGCAGGAGAAGCTGCTCGAAATGATCGCCTCCGCCAAGAAGAAGGGCAAGCGCAAGAGCGAGCCCAAGGAAACGGCCCCTCAGCCGAAGGCGGGCGGCAATGTTGTCAGCATCATGGATGCGTTGCGCAAGAGCCTGCAACAGGGCGCCGGGCGCTCCTGATTTCCTTCACAAACTGAGTCCGGAAAGCGCCGCAAGCTGCGGCGCTGCCGTCATTTCTTCAGTTTCGGCAAGGGCTTTGCAGCTTTCCAGAAGCCGTCCCACGGGTCGCCTCCGAGAGCCACCATGCGCGCCGGTGCGTTCTGGATGGTGAAACGGGCCCCGCCGATGCCGGCCGGGGGTTCGGCCCAGGTCAGCGGCATGGCGCCCCCTGCGCCGTCGCGTGCCCGCGGAGAGTAGGGCGCGACCACCGTCATTCCGCGCTGGTTGCGCAGGTAGTCGACAAAGATCTTTGCCGTGCGCTTGGCTTTGGTGATGGTGGAGACATAGAGATCCGGCAGATCCTCCGCCATGCCGTCGGCAATCGCCTTGGTGAAGGTTTTGACCTCGGGCCACTCCGCCTTCGGCTTCAGCGGCGATACCACGTGCAGTCCCTTGCCGCCCGAGGTCTTGACGAAGGCTGCGAGGCCCGCCTGTTCCAGCCGCTTCTTCGCCTCGTATGCCCCGTCGATCACCGCCTGCCAGTCGACGCCCTCGCCGGGATCGAGATCGAGGATGATCATGTCGGGCTTTTCCAGGTCCTTGAGATTTGAGCCCCAGGGATGAAGCTCGAGCGTTGCGCCCTGCGCCAGACCGACAACTTCCTTCAGGCTGTCGATCGCGATCAGCGGCTGTCCACCGGGCTCTTCCGGATCCTCGGCCTGCTTCACCGCCGGGTTGACACCTTTCCAGGCATGCTTCTGGAAGAATTTCTCGCCATGAATGCCCTCGGGGCAACGC
>CAMFHT010000259.1 GCA_945952245.1 uncultured Rhizobium sp.
ATCGAAAGGTCCATGGTCTTCAGGGCCTGGAAGGCGCCGAAGGTCTTTTCGAGGTTCTGCAGATGGATCGCGGTCATCTCAAGCCTCCGCCCTTGCCTTGTTCATGCGAGCGATTGCCAGCGAAACGACGATGGACAGCACGATCAGGATGACGAGCGCGATGGCGGCGACATAGCCCCAGATGAGATCCTGCTGCGTCACCTTGTAGATGTAGACGGAGATGGATTCGGTCGCGACGCCGGGTCCGCCGCCGGTCATGATGAAGAGCGTGTCGAAGATCTTGAAGTTCTCGATGATGCGGATGGCGAGCGCAATCAGGATGATCGTCTTCATCTTCGGCAGCATGATCGAGGTGAAGCGCTGCCACCAGGAGGCGCCGAGCAAGGTCGCGGCGCGCAGCTGGTCCTCCGGCACGCCGACGAGGCCGGCGAGCAGGATGAGGAACATCAGCGGCGTCCACTGCCAGATATCCGCGATCATGACGGCCGCAAGCGCCGTGCCGGGGCTGGATAGCCAGGCGAGCGTGACCGGCTGGCCGGTGAGAGCGGAGATCAGCATGTTCACCGGCCCGCCGGACTGGAACAGCATGAAGAACATGTAGCCGGCGACCGCGGGCACGACCATCATCGGCATCAGCAGCACGGAATAGAAGACGCGCTTGCCCGGAAAATCCTGCATGAAGAGAAGTGCTAGCCCGAGGCCGAGCAGGAACTCGACGGGCACGCAGACCGCCATGACGAGAGCCGTGCGGCCGAGCGCGGAGAAGAACCGGCTGTCCGACATCAGGTCGGTGTAGTTGGCGAATGTGTTCCAGCTTTCATAGGCCATCCACCAGCCCTTGCCGTCGAGCGGCGACCAGTCGGTGAGCGAGATGTAGAGCTGCATCAGGAGCGGGAAGACCGAGATGAACAGGACCAGGATCTGCGCCGGCAAGGTCAGGAGCAAGCCGAGCCGGCGTTCTTCCCGCCGTTCGCTGCCATCGGTCGGCCTCATCTGCTGTTCGCCGTCCATGAGCGTCGTCCCAACCGGTCGGGTGATGTCGGCAGCCGTCATTGCTTGAGTGCTCCGAAGGTGAGACCACGCACCAGGTGGCGCTGGATGGCAATGCCCATGATCACGGGCGGCACGGCGGCGATGAGGCCGAGCGCGGCCTTGGCGCCGTAAAGCTGGCCTGTCATCGAGGACGACAGCGACGCCATGTAAACCGGGATCGTCACCCATTCGCGGGTCGTGAGCAGAAGGCCGATGAGGTAATCCGACCAGTTGAGGATGAAGACGAAGAGGGCGGAGCTTGCGAGCGGCGCCCGCATCATCGGCAGCGTGATGCGCGTGAAGACGCGCCAGCGCGAACAGCCCTCGACGCGGGCCGCATCCTCGATCTCGCGCGGCATGTCGTCGAAGAAGGTCTTCATCAGCCAGAAGGCGAAGGGCAGCGTGACGATGCCATAGATCAGCGCAAGGCCCCACCAGCTGTCGACCATGCCGAAGAAGGCCCACATGATCATGACCGGGATCATCACCGCCATCGGCGGGAAGAGACGGAGCTGGATCAGCGCCAGCGGCAGGTTGTTGCCGGAGCCGAAACGCGAGAGCCCGTAGGCCGCCGACGTGCCGAACACCATGGCGATGACCGTGCCGAAGACGGCGGAGAGCAGCGAGGACAGGATCGGCTTCAGCGCGGTGCGGTCGAGCGCGACGATCAGGTCGTTCGAGGACTGACCGAAGATGAAGCGAAAATTGTCGAGCGTCGGCTGGCGCGGCCACCAGGTGAGCTGGTCGCCGGTCGCCGACCATTCGGCAATCGGCTTGAAGGCCATGGAGGCCATCCACAGGATCGGCACCAGCGTGATCGCCAGCGCCAGGCCGATGGCCACATAGCGGAAACACTCGAAGGCAAGCGAACGGTTCATGCTCTCATACCGGACTGGGACGGGTATCGGTGATTCCCCTCCCCCCTTGGTCGGTGGGAGGGGAAGCGGATCATCAGGCGAGCTTATCGATCACGGTCGGCCAGGCTGCCATGTTGGCCTTGATGGCGCTCACCAGCTTTTCCTCGCCGATGCGCCGCGAGATGCGCTTCCATTCGCGTTCGGTATCGGCCATGGCCTGCTCCGGCGTCTTCGCCTTGGTGAGCGAGGCGACGAGGTTCTCGTCGAGCGCGTTGTGGAAGGCGGTCGCACCCGGATAGTTGATGGTCGGCACCGCCCGGGCGACGCTCTCGCGCACCACGTCCATGTGGTAGTCGTGATAGGTCTGGCGTACGAGCGGATCGGCGAAGTTTGACAGCTGGAACGGGTCGAAATAGCCGCCCGGATTGGCCGTCATCCACGAATAGATGCGGCTCGAACCCAGCCATTGCAGCAGCAGATAACAGGCCTCCGGCGCCTTCGACTGCGACGAGATCGAGGCGGACAGGTTGAGCCAGAGCACGGTCCGGCGGATGAGCGCACCATCCACCTCGCGGCCAGGCGGCAGCATGGAGCCGATCTTGCCGGTGACCTTGGAACCTTCGTTGCCGGGATTGTCGAGGAACTTCGGCAGGTTCGAAAAGGCGCAGGTCATCGCAGCGCCGCCCGAGGCGAAGTTGCCGTACTGCTCCGGCCAGCCCCAGGAGATTGCATCCGGCGAATGGTGGGAGAGCGAATCCACATATTCCTTGGTCGCCGCGAAGCCCGCATCCGAATTGATCAGCGGCTTGCCGCTCTCGTCGAACAGGAACTGGTTCGGATTGCCCATCGAGACGAAGCGCTGGTACCAGTTGGTATAGCCCCAGCCCTGATTGCGCAGGTCCGTGGAGCCGAACAGTCCCTTGTCCGGACGGTGGAAGAAGGCAGCGATGTCGGCATGCTCCTTCCAGGTCTTCGGCGGCGCGAGTTCATAGCCATACTTGTCCGAGAAGGCCTTCTTCTCGCTGGCATCGTTGAACAGGTCGGTGCGGTAGTTCCAGGTCTGGAAGTCGCCATCCAGCGAGACGCCGTAGGTCGAGCCATTGTATTGGTTGAGCAGCGAGACGCCCTGCTTGCCATTGACATAGCCGCGCTCCGGATCGTCCCATTCCGGCTTGTGGGTCGCGACATAATCATCGAGCTTGATGATGCCGCCGGTTTCCGCGAGGTCGCCGAGACGGTTCCATTCCACGGCATAGATGTCGAAGGCGCCTCCCTTGGTGGAGATGTCCTGCATCGTCTTGGTGAATTCCTGGCCGTTCGGAACACCCACGATTTCAAGCTTGATGCCCGTTTCCTTCTCCCAGAGATCCTTGACCGAGGGGGCACCCTTCGGAAAGGGCTGGGTCAACTGGCCGATCGAGCCGTCGGACAGACCGAGCACGATCTTCTCCGGCGCCTTGCCCGCGCCCTTCAGCGCCTTCGCCGCCTCGATGGCGCGTCCTTCGGGCGTGTCGGCGCCATACTGATAGCGTTCGGCGCCATCGAAGCCGGTGGGGCCGCCGATCATGCCGGCGGCGAGCGCGTCTGCCGCAAAGGCACGGCCAGGGCGGATGAACTGCGGCGCGATACCGGCGGCTGCCGTGAGCGCGAAGACCTTGCTCCCGGTGGCCAGAAGGCCCCGCCGGGTGAGCTGAATTTTCGAAACCATTGTGACTTCCTCCCGTCGGGCAGACCTCCCTCCGCCCAATACTGATTAGATTTGACGCGTCATTTGATGGATGTCAACATCATTTCTCATCATTTTGATCCCAGTCGCCGCCTTCAGAAACAGGCAGTCAGGCGTCATGCCAGTCATATGATTGATATCAGGAGCGTTTTCGGCCTTTCGGAAGCGAATGAGACCAAGGGAAACGAGAGAATCGGCGGGGAAAAACATCGCCGCGACGTTTTGAGGATTGCTTTTAAGCCGCGTTCGACTACATCATTTTCCATCAATTGCTGAGGGGCACCGCCTTTGAGATCGACGCTGACAGATATTGCCCGCGAATGCGGCGTCTCGACCGCCACCGTGGACCGTGTCCTGAACAACCGCCCCGGCGTGAAGGAGCGGACCCGTTCCATCGTTCTGGAGACGGCCCATCGGCTCGGCTATTTCGGCACGCCGGCTTCCGGCGACCAGCGCATGCGGCTCGATTTCGTGCTGCCGGAGGGCACCAACGTCTTCATCCTCAATCTGAAGGCCGAACTGGAACGGCAGCTGTCGCTGATGGCGGACGTCGATGCGCGGGTGACGACGGTCGAGGGCTTCAATCCGGATGTGCTGGCGGCCAAGCTGGAGGAACTGGAGGAGACGACACAGGGCGTAGGCCTTCTCGCCTTCGATCACCCGGCCGTGCGCGAGGCCATGCGGCGGCTCGCGGACCGGAACATCAGGCTCGTCACGATGGTCTCCGACATCCAGCATGCGCCGCGCATCGGCTATGTCGGCGTGGACAACCGTGCCGCCGGGCGCTTGGCCGGCTATCTCATCGGCCGGCTTCTGCCCCGGAACCAGCAGCAGAAGATTGCGCTCTTCGCCGGCTCTCTCGCCTATCGCGGTCACGAGGAGCGCGAAATGGGCTTTCGGCACATCCTCTCCGAGGAGTTTCCATACCTCGAAATCGTTGGCCTCAGTGAAATCCGCGATGACCGGATCAGGGCGCATGAGGAGGCAACGGCGCTCATCCGCCGCTATCCGGATCTCGCCGGGATCTACAACATTGGCGGCGGCAATGCCGGCATCGGAAAGGCGCTCGAGGAAGCAAACCGCGCCCGGGAAGTCGTCTTCGTTGGCCATGAAGTGACCGACGACACCCGCCCCATGCTGATCCGCGGCACCATGGACGCGCTGATCGACCAGAACCCGCGCGTCGAAGCCCGCGAGGCGATCGGCATGCTGAAGGCGGCGATCAGGCAGGAGCCTTATGTCTACCACGGCCCGCGCATACAGGTGGTTCTCAAGGAGAACATACCGGAGAACTAGCCGGATCGGAAAGGCACTCTCGGACTGACCCGATCGCCGGGCGGCATGACACCACCAATGCCCGGCTGAAACCGCATTGGTTCTGAACCGGGCGGCATCGGGTCTCCCTTGCCGGCTGCGTTTGCCGTTGCATTTGCGTGACCTAGGTATTCAAAGGGTTGAGACGCGGCAGGGATGGAGGTGCAGCTTTGGCAATGGAGATCTGGTCGACACTCGTGCATGAGTTCTCCGACGTGCCGGACCTTTCCACCATCACCCGGATTGCCGTGCGCCTGACGATTGCGGCTGTCCTTGGTGGCGTTCTCGGCTACGAGCGCGAGCGCAAGGGAAGAAGCGCCGGTCTGCGGACCCATATGCTGGTTGCCGTGGGGGCCGCTCTCTTCGTTCTGGGCCCGCTTCAGGCAAGCATGAACGTGGGCGATCTTTCGCGCGTGCTGCAGGGCGTCGTGCAGGGGATCGGTTTTCTCGGTGCCGGCGCGATCATGGTGCGGTCGGCGCAGCGCGAGGTCGAGGGCCTCACCACCGCTGCCAGCATATGGGCAACCGCCGGTATCGGTGTAATCGCGGGTCTCGGCCTCGAGGTGACCGCCGTGCTTTCGACGGCGATCGTGCTGATCATTCTTGCCGTCATCCCGTTCCTCGTGCCGGAGCAGACGAAAAACGCCCCCGTCCCCGACGAGAGCGGTCCCGGCCAGATCGGGTCGCAAGGCCCGTCGGCTGGGGCCGCCCCGCCCGATCAGAATCCGCGGTAATTTGCGAACCTCGGGAAATCCGTCTCCACGGGATGGCGGTGGGTAGCGGTGATCACGGCAACGTCGCAACCTGCTGCAGAGCCCGCGGAAATGCCAGCGGGGGCATCCTCGAAGACGAGGCA
>CAMFHT010000260.1 GCA_945952245.1 uncultured Rhizobium sp.
GGTGCGCGCAGCTCTACTGCAGCCCCCTCGGACAGGGCGTTCCTCGCCGTGTCTGCAATCGTCGTCGTGACGAAATCCGCCTCGACCTCGCCGGCCTCTATGCGCGGATAGTTCTCGCCATCCGCCATGGGCACGAAGATACCGACCCTGAGCGAGGGTTTCAGGCGCTTCAGCCGTCGAACCGCCTGCCGCGCATGGGATTTGGAATTTCCGTTCAGGAAGGTTACGAGCGCGGTATCGACGCCGAGAATGGTCGAGACCGTCGCGCCCCTCAGGCCCTGGAAGCCCTCCGGCGCCTCGGCGACGTCGGCGCCCTGTTCCAGAAGCACCTGGCGCACCATGGCGGAGGCCGCCTCGTCAATGGCACCGCGACCGCCGAAGCAGGCGATCTTCTTGCGCGGGACTTCCGGAAGCACTGCCGCGCCTCCCTCCGTCTCGCCTTCTGCAGGCTTTTCCGGCTCTTCGAGGATCGCATAATCGGCGAGATTTTCGACCAGCGTCTTCGTCGAGCGCGCGACGAGGTCAAGCTGTTCCTCGCTCATCACGCCGCGCTGACGGTCCGTCTCGCCGAGCGCCAGCGCCGGCAGGCCGACCTTTTCATAATAGGTGATGAGTTCCTCGTCCTCCAGAAACTCCTCGGCATTGTCGGTCGCCTCGTTCGGGTCTCCGGCGAGGAGGCGCTGGTAGAGCTTCTCCTGCGGCTGCAGCACCGGCTCGTTGCCAAGCAATACGTCGAGGAAACCAAATTGCGGCACGTACCGGCCAAGCACGACGAGGCAGACGGTAAGAGGCGTGGACAGCATCAGCCCGACCGGCCCCCAGAGCCAGGACCAGAAGATGGCGGACACGATGATGGCGAGCGAGGAGAGGCCCGTATGGCTGCCGTAGAGCCAGGGCTCGACCACATTGTTGCTGACGAGCTCGACGACGATGAAGAGTGCCGCGACCCAGGCGACGAGCGACCAGCCAGGGGCGATGGCCAGCGCCAGGAACAGCGGGAAGACCATGCCGATGACCGGCCCGATATAGGGCACGAAGCGGAGCACCAGCGTCAGAAGACCCCAGAGGATCGCGTTGGGAATACCGAGCAGCAGCAGCCCGAGCGTGATCGGTACCGCATAGAGCGTGTTCACGACGAGCTGCATGAGAAGGTACTTGCCGACGCGGCTTCCGGCATCCTGCAGGGCAGACGTCGTCTTGTGCAGATCGCCGAGCCCGACGAGCCTTATGAAGCGGTCCCGCAGTTCCTCTCTCTCCAGCAGCATGAAGATGACGAGCACGATGACGAGGCCGGCGGTCGCGAAGGGGCTGATCAGCGGAATGATCAGGTTTCCGAGCGTCGCGATCGGGTTCGACCTTGTGACGATTTCGACAGGCAGCGGGTCCGGCTTGTTCTTGTCGAGAGATGGATCCTGGCTTTCGACTGCCCGATCCTGCATCTCCGCGCCGACCCGCTCCACGGCCTTGTTGAGGTGGTCGAGGATCCCGTTGCCAGCGCCGGCATTGGTGATGGTTTGCACCTTGGAGACGATGTTGCGCTGATAGGTCGGAATGTTTTCAGCGAGGTTGGCGACCTGGCTCGCGACCACGAGGCTGAAGGCGGCGATTGTCAGGAAGGCCGAGGCGACGGCGATGATGACGGACAGGATCTTCGGTACGCGCCGTTTCTTGAGAAAAGAGACAATGGGTGCGAGCGTGAATGTAAGGAGCAGTGCCAGCGCCAAGGGTACGAACACTTCCTGTCCGACGTAGAGAAGCACGGCGACCCCGATCAGGATCAGGACGGTGCGCGCGGAAAGGGTGGAATTGGCCAGCCCGGCCTGCGGTCTTGCGATATCGGCCATGACGATCATCCGGCCCTCCTTTCTTCTCGGGTACTGAGAATATGGAAGAGCCACGGCCACAAGACCGAACCCGAAAACGTCATGCCGCACGGCCCGTTGCCGAACCGGTTGATCCTGTTCATCTGCATCGCAAGCATCCCCCGCGTGAACCCGCCCATGGCTCCAGTCGACAAGACATGGACACGGCTGTTTCTATTAAAGCGGTGGCTGAAGTTTTGTTCCTGGGACTGCATGTGACGGCCCGCATAAATCGACCTTATAGCGCGACGGGATTGGCACAGGGTTTTTGAGCCTTGCAAGGCGCGGGCCGCGCCTATCTACTCCCCGCGCGGACACAAGGGAGGAATGTCATGATGAAGAAGATCGCTGCAGTCACCGGTGCGGCAGGCGGAATGGGCCGTGCCATCGCATTGCAGCTTGCGCGCCAAGGCTGCGACATCGCGGCGCTGGACCTCAGCGACCAAGGCCTGGCCGAGCTTTCCGAGGCCGTATCGGCCCTTCCCGACGCGCCGGCTTTCCTGCCGCTGGAGTGTGATCTGACCCAGCCGGAGGCCATCAGCGCCGCCTTCACCGAAATCGATCGCCAGTTCGGCGGCCTCGACATTCTCGTCAACAATGCCGGCACCTGCTTCATGAGCGACTTTCCCGACATTCCCGCTGACGAGCTCGACCGGCAGATGTCCGTGAACTTTTCCAGCGCCTTCCACTGCAGCCAGCAGGCGGTGAAGCGCATGCTGACGCGCGAGGGCGTGAAGAAGATCGTCAACATCTCCTCGAACGGCGCCTATAACTTCGACGTGTTCGACCCGCCCCACTACCGCGCCAGCAAGGCGGCGATGGATACGCTGACCAAGGATCTGGCGCGCCGCTATGCTCGGGACAGGATCGCCGTCAACTCCATTGCCCCGGCGATGACCGAAACGCCGCTTTTCAACGTTTTGACCTCGGAGGTTCTGGAAAAGGCTATTTCCGCCATGCCGCACGGACGCGCCATGCAGCCGCAGGAAGTTGCGGCTTGGGTCGGATTTCTTGCTTCCCCTGCAGGCGACATCTCAAGCGGCAACGTCATCATCCTGAACCAGGGCCGCGACGTGCGCTAGCCGTAGAAGTCGGGAGCCTTTCGGAGCGTCGGCCACTGTTCCGGCCAGTGACCGTAGATGATGAGCGCGCTCCACTCTCGGGCGAGCGCCAGCAATCGGTCGGCGCTTGCAATCGCCTCGGCCTCGTTCCAGGAGCCCGCGAAGCGCTCTTCCACCTCTGCGGGGCGGGAGATCGCATCCGCTGTCAGGAGGACGGGCCCAGTCTCCGGCAGCCCGACCAGCAGCGACAGATGGCCGGGGCTGTGGCCGGGTGTCGAGAGCAGCTGCAGTCCTTCGCAGATGTCGAGATCGCCCTCGACTTCCACCGTCTCGACCTCCGGCCAATCCAGGGGCTGCGCGCCTTTCCAGTAGAGCGGCTTTGGAAAGGCCCGCTCGGCTTTGCCGATGACGAGCGGCGCGTGCGGGAAGTCGCCGATGCGGCCGACATGGTCGATATGCGTATGGCTGAGGATCAGGCAATCGACATCGCCGAGCGCAATGCCCGCAAGTTCCAGCTGCCGCTCGAGTGAATTTGCCTCGGTGAGTGACACCATCTCGCCGAAGCTGTCGAGCCGGTCCTCCAGCGTGGCTGCCTGTGTGTCCCGGTAATACTTTTCGGGAAAGCCGGTATCGACGAGAATACTGCGTCCCGACGCAGTCTTGATCAGGTAGCCGCAGATGCCGATGACCCGGTTGCCGGAGTGCACGCGGAAGAGGCCGAAATCGAGGATGTGGAGACTGACGACACGGTCCTTGCGGTCGATGGGAATGGCCACGCGCTGTTTCTCCTCTGTCCCTGTCGCCGCAGCTCCTATCATGGAACCTCTCGGCCCAGAAGCTGCGAGAACTGAGACGTCGGGTGGCACAGTCTGTTGAAAAGGAACTCCCGCAGCCGGATTTTGCTTTATGGTCGAAGCAAACCGATCAGGAACGACCAGCCCGTGCAAAACCAACGCATCCGCGTCATCGATCTGGAGACTGCCGGCAACGGCGCGAACGACGTCTGCGAGATTGGCTGGCAGGACGTGGCTTTCGATGGCGCCCGCTGGCATGTCACAGAAGAGCGTGGCGCCCGTTTCGTCAATCCGGGACGGGCCATCACGCCCGAGACCATGGCCATCCACCATATTCTGGACGAGCAGGTCGCAGGCTCCCCCTTCTGGAAGGAAGTGGCACCATCCATCCTTAGGCCGGAGGGTGGGGTCGTGGCGCTCGCGGCCCATCGCGCCGCCTTCGAGCAGCGCTACTGTACGCCGCGGCTGACGGGCGGCACGCCCTGGATCTGCACCTGGAAGTGTGCGCTCCGTGTCTGGCCCGAACTGCCGCGCTTTTCGAACCAGATGCTCCGCTATCTGAGAACGCCGGAGGGTCTCGTGCACGAGATCGGCCTGCCCGCCCATCGCGCCATGCCTGACGCCTATGTAACGGCGCACCATCTGCGCGATCTCCTCAACGCGGCATCGCTCGAAGCCCTCCTCGCCTGGAGCGCGGAACCCGGCCTGCTGCCTCGCGTTCCCTCAGGCCCGGACCGCGGCAAGCCATGGGATCGGCTGGACAGGGAAACGCTCACGGATTTCCTTGGTGATCGCGACGTGGATATCCGTTTCACTGCGCAGACGGAACTGGCGCGGCGAAGCCGGAAGCCGACGCCGCACCGGCACAGGGGAGCCTGCTATGACCGGCAACTCCTCCTCGCTGCCCTACCCCGACACGCCGGACGGGCGGTACTTCATCGTCCGGGGACGGCTCTGGCGGAAAAGCAATCCTGTCCTCGGCAAACAGCAGAGGGCCAGGCTTGTGAAGGAGCTGATGGCTGCCCGCCGAGCCGTCCGCGACGCACATGGCGATCCTGCCGCCATGGCAGAGGCGCGGCGGCGGGTCGATGCCGCCAAGGTGGCGCTCGGCGAGCGGGGACCGGTCTGGTGGACGGATGGTGCTCCGGATCTCAATCGGCATCTCGTGAAGAACACACACTATGCCCGCTGGTTCGAAGACCTGCAGGATCATGCTTGAGACGCTAAGCCACGGGAGGGGCGATTGAAGACCCGCAAGCCGCTCATTCTCACGGCTCGCATTAACGAGCATGACCTGGAATTCTTCGACCGGCTGAGGCAAACGCACTTTCCGCCTGATCGCAATCATCTGCGCGCGCATCTCACCATGTTTCACCGCCTGCCCGGCGAGCATGACGGACAGATTCGGGAAGCGCTTGCCGAAATTGCTTCCGGCATGGGAACGTTCCGCGCCGAAGTCGATGGCCTGCGCCATCTCGGCGCCGGCGTCGCCTATACTATTCGCAGCCCCGAGCTTGAGGATGTCCGGGCGGCCCTCAAGGGCCGGTTCAGTCGCTGGCTTGGACCGCAGGACCTGCAATCCTGGCAGCCGCATATCACAATCCAGAACAAGGCGACGAAACCCGCCGCCGATGCGCTTTACGGTCAGCTCCGTCAGACGTTCAGGTCCCGTTTTATCGACATGCATGGCCTGGATCTCTGGGACTATCTCGGAGGCCCCTGGCGGCATGCGGATTTCGCACCATTCGCAGTGACAACGCGGCCTGCAGTTTCGGGTGCGCCATAGTCTCGCACGACGTTCCCGCGACCAATCCGGCATGGAACGGTTCGGCTCGATGCGTGTTCACTAGCGGACAATCAGGCGCACAACGGAGCGCCGCCCTTCCCGTGAACCCGGCCCAGCAGAGGACCCATGCGATGACTGACAGGACCAGCTTCGAGACCGACCGTGGCCATGGCGGCGAAACGCACCAGCATGTTGCTCCCGACAGCACCGCTGCAGCCGATGCCAGGCTGACCACCAACCAGGGCATACCCGTCTCCGCCAACC
>CAMFHT010000261.1 GCA_945952245.1 uncultured Rhizobium sp.
ATGTACGCCCATAATGACGACATGGCCGTCGGCGGCATCCAGGCGATCAAGGACGCCGGCCTGAAGCCGGGCAAGGATATCCTCGTCGTCTCGATCGACGCCGTTCCGGATATCTTCGCCGCCATGGCCGCCGGTGAAGCCAATGCCACGGTGGAACTGACCCCGAACATGGCCGGTCCTGCCTTCGATGCGCTCGAAGCCTTCAAGAAGGATGGCAAGCAGCCGGAAAAGTTCATCATCACCGAGTCCAAGCTCTACACCCCCGCCGACAACCCGCAGGGCGAATACGAAGCCCGCAAGGGTCTCGGCTACTAAGAGCCTCGGACAGAAACCCTCCCCCGGCGTGGGGAGGGTCATCCCGGGGTCTTGAGGGGTGGCGCGGACATGTCCTTGCACATCGCGGTCAGGCGCGTTCGCTCCGTTCAGCCAACAGCCCCCTCCCCCGGCTCCACCCCACAGGAGCCGGGGGGTCATGTTCGGGTGCGGCGGCAGTCCGGCAGGTTGCGAAGCCCCCAAGGGATTTCTGAACGACAGCTTCTAACCAGGCCGCAACCCGGCTAGATTGATTTCATGGGCGCGGGGAGCGAGGGCACATGACAGAGACATCGCGGGCGGTGCTGGAAGCGACCGGCATCACCAAGACCTTCGGCAATCACACGGCGCTGCGCAATGTAGACATCGCCTTCCGCGCCGGTGAAGTGCATGCGCTTCTCGGCGAAAACGGCGCCGGCAAGTCGACGCTGATCAAGATTCTCACCGGCGCCTATACGCTGGAACAGGGTACGATCCGGCTCGACGGCGAACCCGTCTCGTTTTCCACGCCGCTGCAGGCGCAGGCGCTCGGCATCGGCACGGTCTATCAGGAAGTGAACCTGCTTCCGAACATGACCGTCATGGACAATCTCTTCATCGGCCGCCAGCCGCGCCGCTTCGGCCTCGTGGACAAGCGGACCATGGAACGGCAGGCGCGGGAGATCCTCGCCAAGTATGGCCTCGACATCGACGTGCGCGCCGAGCTTTCCACCTATTCGGTCGCCGTGCAGCAGATCATCGCGATCGCCCGCGCGGTCGAGCTTTCCGGCAAAGTGCTGATCCTCGACGAGCCGACCGCCAGCCTCGATGCCGCCGAAGTCGAAAAGCTCTTCGACATCGTCCGGCGGCTCCGCGACCGCGGGCTTGCCATCGTGTTCATCACCCACTTTCTCGACCAGGTCTTTGCGCTTTCCGACCGGGTGACGGTGCTGCGGAACGGCCAGCTGATCGGCACCCGCCCGATTAGCGACATCAACCGCACCGAACTCGTCAAGATGATGCTGGGCAAGGACCTGGCGCTCCACCACGGCGACATCCTGGCGGAAGAATCCGAGGTCGGCGAGACGCTCATGTCCTTCCGCGGCTACGGCCTCAAGGGCAAGGTGCAGCCGCTTGATCTCGACATCCACAAGGGCGAGGTCATCGGGGTTGCCGGCCTGCTCGGCTCCGGCCGCACCGAAATGGCCCGCGTCCTCTTCGGCATCGATGCCGCCGACAGCGGCAGGCTCTCGATCGATGGCCGCGAAACCACCGTCCGGTCTCCCCGGGATGCCGTCGAGCTCGGCTTCGGGTTCTGCCCGGAAGACCGCAAGCTCGACGGCATTTTCGGGGATCTCTCGGTGCGCGAGAACATCGTGATTGCCATGCAGGCCCGCCTCGGCTGGTTCCGGGCGCTCTCGCGCGACGAACAGCTGGAGATCGCCGGAAATTACATCGAGGCGCTCGATATCCGCACGGCTTCCGCCGAGCTGCCGGTCAAGCTGCTCTCCGGCGGCAACCAGCAGAAGGTGATTCTCGCCCGCTGGCTCGCGACCGACCCGCGCTTCCTGATCCTCGACGAACCCACCCGCGGGATCGACGTCGGGGCGCATGCGGAAATCGTGCGGATGATCAGCCGCCTGCGCGAAGACGGGCTGGCGCTCGTCGTCATCTCCTCGGAGCTCGACGAAGTCGTGAGCTATTCGTCCCGAGTGGTTGTCATGCGCGACAGGGCGATCGCCGCCGAACTGCATGGCGCCGACATCAACGTCCAGCGCATCGTCGAGACCATTGCCGGCAACGAGACCGCCCCGGCCGAGGCACATCCATGAAATCGCTCAGCCTTCCCAACATCTTCAGCCACCAGATCCTCGCGCTCCTTGGCGTGCTCGCCATCAACTGGCTGGTTTTTCCGGGCTTCTTCGACGTGACCTGGAAGGACGGCCGCCTTTTCGGCAGCCTGATCGACGTCATCAACCGCGGTGCGCCCGTGGCGATCCTCGCCATCGGCATGACGCCCATCATCGCCACGCGCGGCGTAGACCTCTCCGTCGGCGCAGTGATGGCGGTTGCGGGCGCGGTGGCGGCGACCTTCGCGGTCTCCGGCCATCCGCTCGTGGTCACGCTTGCCGCCGCCCTTGCCATCGGGATTGCCTGCGGCCTCTGGAACGGCATGCTGATCGCCTTCCTCGGCATCCAGCCTTTCGTCGCAACGCTCGTTCTCATGGTCGCAGGCCGCGGGCTCGCCCAGCTGATCACCGAAGGCTCGATCGTCACCTTCAGCGACCCGCAACTGATCTTCATCGGCACGGGCTCGGTTCTCGGCCTGCCCATGCCCGCCGTCATCGCCTTCGTGCTGATGCTTGCGGCTCATCTCTTCGTCCGCCGCTCGGCCATGGGTCTCTTCATCGAGGCGATCGGCACCAACCGCTCCGCCGCCACCTATACGGGCCTCAGGAGCCGCTCGCTGATCCTCGCGATCTATGGTTTCGGCGGTTTCTGCGCCGGCGTCGCCGGCATCATCGCCGCCGCCGATATCAGAGGCGCAGACGCCAACAATGCCGGCCTCTGGCTCGAACTCGACGCCATTCTCGCTGTTGTCATCGGCGGCACGTCTCTGCTCGGCGGCCGTTTCTCGATCCCGCTCTCCGTTCTCGGCGCCGTCATCATCCAGGCGATGAACACCGGCATTCTCGTCTCGGGCTTTCCGCCGGAATTCAACCTGATCGTCAAGGCCGGCGTGATCATGATCATCCTCATCCTGCAATCGGCCCGCATCGGCGAAGTGGTCGCAGCCTTCAGGACCTCACGGCAATCACAGGGGAAGAAGTGATGAACCCGCGTTACCGGCCGCTCGTCGCCACCACCATCATCTTCATCGTCGCCTATGTGATCTGCGTGAGCCAGTATCCCGGCATGTGGTCGACCCGCGTGCTCGGCAATTTTCTCACCGACAATGCCTTCCTCGGCATTGCCGCCGTCGGCGCGACCTTCGTGATCATTTCCGGCGGTATCGATCTCTCGGTCGGCGCTGTCATCGGCCTGACGGGCGTCATCACCGCCATCATGATCACCCGCTTCGGCATTCATCCCATGGTGGTCTTCCCCGTGGTGCTGGTGCTTGCGGCGCTTTTTGGTGCGGCCATGGGAGCGGTCATCCACTTCCTGCGCGTGCCGCCCTTCATCGTCACGCTGGCGGGCATGTTCCTCGCGCGCGGCCTCGCCTCGGTGCTGACGCAGGATTCGATCCCGATCGACCACGACTTCTATCGTCTCGTCTCCTCGCTCTATTACAAGCTTCCGGGCGGTGGGCGGCTCAGCGCCATCGGCCTCACCATGCTCCTCACCTTTGCCGTCTGCGGTTTCATCGCGCACAAGACACGCTTCGGCTCTTATGTCTATGCGATCGGCGGCAACGGGGTCTCGGCAGCGCTGATGGGCGTGCCGGTCGGACAGACGACGGTCGCGATCTATGCGCTTTCGTCCTTTCTCGGCGGCCTCTCCGGCATCGTCTACTCGCTCTACACATCGGCCGGCTACCCGCTCGCCGCCGTCGGCATCGAACTTGACTCGATTGCAGCCGTGGTGATAGGCGGAACCCTGTTGACCGGCGGATACGGCTTCGTGTTCGGCACGCTGATCGGCGTCATGCTGCAGGGTCTGGTCCAGACCTACATCGTCTTCGACGGCACGCTTTCGAGCTGGTGGACGAAGATCGCGATCGGCTTCCTGCTCTTCATGTTCATCCTGCTGCAGAACCTCGTCTTCAACAGCCAGGGTCCGTCGCGCTTGAGGAAAGGCCCAGCATGAGCGAGCCCGGGAGCCTTCTTCGCTCCCTTGCCGGGCGAACCACGGCACGGAATTTCCATTCCTACGTCATCAACGAGATCGGGGCCGGGGTCATCTCCGGCCGTTTTCCGGTGGGCAGCACGCTTCCGAACGACGCGGCCCTGATGGCGGAATTCGACGTCTCCCGCACCGTCCTGGGCGAGGCGCTGAAGACTCTGGAGGCCAAGGGGCTGCTGGAAGCCCGGCCCAAGGTGGGCACCAAGGTCGCCAAGCGCACGCGCTGGAACCTCTACGACCCACAGGTGCTGGCCTGGCATTTCGGCGTACCTCTGGACCGGGAGTTCATCACGGGGCTCAAGGACATGCGCCGGACCGTCGAGCCTGTCGCCGCCGCCCGCGCCGCAGAGAAGCGCAGCGCCGACCAGGTGCGCCTGCTGCAGTACTGGATCCGGCAGATGGAGATTTCGCTCGCCGAGCCGCAGAACTTCGCGCTCGCGGATTTCGAGATCCACCGCATCATCGCGGATGCTTCGCACAATCCTTTCATGCGCAGCTTCATCGGCGTGATCGAGCTGTCGCACGCCTATGCCTATCAGCAGCTGGTGGAGACGCCGGACGAAGCGGCCTTCAACCGCTTCATCGCGCTGCACCGCGCCCTCGTCTCGGCGATCGAGCGAGGGGACGGAGAAGCCGCCCGGGCAGCAACGCTTGCCACCATCGATGAAGACGAGGCTCGGGCCGGGGCGGCCTGATACCCTGGAAACGGGCTTTCGATCTCAGGCCGACGTGGCCTCCGGGTCGAGGTCGCTGATCAGGCGCAGATATTCCTGCTCGGGTACGCCATAGGCGCTGCCCGCGAATTCCTCCAGAGCCTTCCGGTCACGAATGGTGATGCGGCCGCGCTGCGAGCGGATCAACCGCCGCCCTTCCAGCACGTGCAGCGCCGTCGTCACGCTCGGCCGGCGCACACCCAGCATCAGGGAAATGAAATCGTGCGTGATCGCGATCTCGTCGTCGTCGACCCGGTCGTGGCACATCAGCAGCCAGCGCGCCAGCCGCTCGTCAACCTGGCAGCTGACATTGCAGAGCGCGGTGTAGGAGATCTGCGTGGCGAAACTCTGGACGTAGCGGGCCAGCAGATTGGCGAAGAACGGGTGCTCGGTAATGGCTTGCCGGGTCGCCTCGAGTGTCAGCCTGTAGGCGTCTCCCTCGACCTGCATCAGCACCTGGTGGACGCTGAATTTGGCACCGACCCCTGCCGAGGTCGGCGAGAATCCCTCGCGCCCGAACATGCCCGCCTCGGCTTTCTGGGTTTCGGAAAGGCTGGTCACGACGGAGCCGATGCCGCGACAGAGGAAGTAGACGTGGCGGACCGGATGGCCCGGTCCGACGATCTCGAAACCCCTTGGCATGGCCACTGGCTCAAGCAGGGGTTCAAGTGCTGCGAACTCGCGCTCCGGTAGCAGGGAGAGCAGGCGATTCTGTTTTGCTGAATGCATTCCGACGGACATGGTTCTCGCTTGGATCGGGCGGTATCCCGGCCGCCCTGCCCCTAGTTTTTCATGCGGTTAAGGACGCTATAGCATCCCCGAAACCTCCGTGATTTTGGGTACGCTGGCGGCCGTTTTCCGGGCAGCAACCCATACGCATGGTTGCGAGCTTC
>CAMFHT010000262.1 GCA_945952245.1 uncultured Rhizobium sp.
GCATCAGCCTGCTGTAGAGGTTGAGGCGGACCAGTGCATCGGGCACGAAGGCGGGCGGGATCTGTCCGGGCGATCCGAGGCTCAGCGTGGGCGAGATGGCGTCTTCGCGTTTTCCGCTAAGCGCCTCCACCGCATCCCGCAGGAGCTTCTGGTAAAGACTGATGCCGATCACCTTCAGGTGGCCTGCCTGGTCTTCCCCGACAAGATCGCCCGCGCCACGCAGGTCGAGGTCGCGCATCGCGATGTCGATACCGGAGCCGAGACGGTCGAGCTCGACCATGGTCGCCAGCCGCTTGCGCGTGTCTTCCGATATCTCCTC
The DNA here is from genome assembly GCA_945952245.1 of uncultured Rhizobium sp. Classification (GTDB taxonomy): domain Bacteria; phylum Pseudomonadota; class Alphaproteobacteria; order Rhizobiales; family Rhizobiaceae; genus Gellertiella. The sequence continues at coordinate 320 of CAMFHT010000262.1, forward strand.
GCCTGGAGCGGTGAGGAAGGTCGCGATACCCTGCGCGCGGCCTCGCCCGACGCGCCCGCGCAGCTGGTGCAGTTGCGATAGCCCGAAGCGGTCCGCACGCCAGACGAAGATCGTGTTGGCATTCGGGATGTCGAGCCCGCTTTCGATGATGTTGGTGGAGAGCAGGATGTCGCCTTCGCCCTCGGCGAAACGCAAGACGCAGTCGTCCATCTCCACAGCGGGCATCTTGCCATGGGCGGTCAGCACTTTGAGCTCCGGCACGAGTTCCGCAAACGCGGCCTGAAGCCCCTCGATATCCTCGATCCGCGGCACGACGAAGAAGCTCTGGCCACCACGCCGCCGCTCTCGAAGGAGCGCGGTGCGGACGGAGGGCGGATCATAGTCCACCAGTGAGGTCCGCACCGGGCGGCGGCGTGCCGGCGACGTCGTCAGAAGGCTCACCTCCTGGATTCCGACGAGCGCCGACTGCAGCGTGCGCGGTATGGGCGTCGCAGACATGGTGAGGACGTGCAGCGACGACGAAAGCGCCCGCATGGCCTCCTTGTCCTTCGCGCCGAACCGGTGCTCTTCGTCGACCACAAGGAGCGCAAGCTTCTGAAATTCCACGTCATCCGCCAGAACCGCATGGGTTGCGACAACAATGGAGAGCGATCCGTCCGCCAGCCGGGCCTTCACGTCACGGGCTTCCGCAGCAGACAGTGCGCGGGACAGCAAGGCGACCTCCACCCCGGTGCCGGCAAACCGTCGCTCGAAGGTCAGCGCATGCTGACGGGCAAGCACGGTCGTCGGCGCTAGAATCACGGCCTGATATCCCGCAAAGGCCACCGCCGCCGCGGCGCGGAGCGCAATCTCCGTCTTGCCATAGCCCACGTCTCCGACGACGAGCCGATTCATAGGCGTGCCGGAGGCGAGGTCGGCGAGCGTGGCGCGGATCGCCGCATCCTGATCCGGGGTCAGAAGATAAGGAAAGCGCGCGGCAAAGCCGGCATAGCGAGCCCTCGGCGGCTCGATGACCGGCGCTTCGAGCTTTCGCCTCGCGGCAGCGAGTTTGACCAGATGCCGGGCCGCCTTGCGGATATCTTTTTCCACACCGGCGCGCTTCTTCGACCAGGCCTCCGTGTGCAGCCTATCGAGCGTCACGGCATCGGGTTCCGAGCCGTAGCGCCAGAGCCGACCGAACTCCTCCATGGGCACGAGCACGGAGGCGCCGCCGTGATAATCAAGCCGCACCGCATCCCGCTCAACGCCGTCGATCTCGGTGGTTTCAAGCGCGTGGAGAACGCCGACGCCATGGTTTTCGTGGACGACGACGTCACCGACGCGCAGTTCCGGCTCGGCAAGACGGAAGGCGCGCGATTTCGTTTCGCCGGCCGGCGGGCCGGCTATCTCTTCCACCGACACGATGGCGAAGCTTCGGCGGCGGTCGATGAAGCCCTGGCGGAGAGGGAAGGGGGCAATGCAAATCCTGCCGCCGCCGAGGCCTTGCAGCGCCTGCCAATCGCCAAACGGTTCGGCACGGCTCTTCAGGTCGGCTTCGAGACGTTTCGCGATGGTGCCTGCCCTCTCGTCCCCGCAGAGAACCAGTGACAGCCCGCCGCCAATGGCGTCAGACGCAAAATCGGCAAAAAGACGCTGTGCGCGCGGTTTACCGAAGAAGCGGGGGAGGGGTTCGGCGCCTTCCATCGGAAGCACGGACGTCTTGGCCTTTCCGATGCAAGCTGTCCATTCGGCTTCATCGAGATAAAGAGAGGAACGCCCTCTTTCACCGGCATCCTTGCGGGCACTGCGGGCCTCCTCGATGATATCGACGTAGGAGGCGACACGGCTCTCCACGTCCGGTGCGAGACAAATGCTGGCCTCGCCGATCACGTCAAAGAGCGTGGCGAGTTCGCCGTAAAGCGAGAACATCCGCCGCTCCATCGTCATCTGCCGCGTTTCGCTTGCGGATTCTTCCACGTCGGGGAGACCGATCAGTTCAGATGCCGGGCCAATGACGAGGGTCTCGACGCTGTCATCCGTACGCTGGGTCACGGGATCATAGGCCTTGAGATCCGCGATCCGCCCCTCAGGATCGAGGTAGATGCGGACCGGTTTCGGCTCGGAAGGGGCGTAGATATCGATGACGTCCTTGCGGATCGCCGCCTCGCCCGGCTCGTCCACCAGCCCGTCTCCACCATAGCCGTGGCTTGCGATGAAGACCTGGAAGGCGTCGAGGTCGAAGGTAGCGCCTTTCGCGAAGGTGAAGTGAGCCTTGCAAATGATCTCCGGCGGCGGGATGCGTTGGAGCATGGCTTCGAGCGAAGTCACCAGCAGGGCAGGGGCACGGTCCTTGTCGAACCACTTCCGGATCGCCTCCATCCGTCGGCCCATGACCGCAGGAGAGGGGGCAACTCGATCATAGGGCAGGCAGTCCCATGCCGGCAGGAAAAGGAGCGACCCCTCCGGTCGAAAGGCCGAGGCTGCGTCCATCACCTGCTCCGCCATTCGGTCGGAGCGGGCGACGAAGACGAGATCTCCGGCCTCTGCATCGAAGGCGCGCAGAACCTCCGCGGCGATGAATGCGGGAGGCATGTAGGCGAGGTTGTCAGATGGATCAGACGAGGGGGCAGGGTGCGGCAGGGTCATGGCTCCGGTTGCCGCAGCTAAACCCGGGGCTGCACCATTGGTTCCGGCAAAACCGGCGGGGGGAGGGAAGGGCAGGCCGCGGTCCGCGTCAGGCCCTCCCCTCCCCTTCCGATACCGCTTGCGGGCGCGGTCTTTTCGGACGCGCACCGAACAGACCCATCGGCCTGACGAGCAGGATGACGCAGAGCATGACGCCGATCGAGACGATCTGCAGGGCGGCTGCACGCGCCTGCTGGTCGGTCGGCACAAGGGCGGAGACAGCAGCGCCGGAGCCCGCCCAGATCGCCCAGACGAGGACGGAGCCGATAACCGCGCCGAGATTGGAGCCCGAACCGCCGACGATCAACATGGTCCAGACCTGGAAGGTCAGCGTCGGCAGATAGTTCTCCGGTGCGATGAAACCGATGAAATGCGCCTGGACGGCTCCGGCAAGCCCCATGATCGCGCCACCCAGCGCAAAGGCTTGGATGCGATAGGAGCGGGCGCTCTTGCCGAGCGAGATCGCGGCGCGCTCGTCTTCGCGCAGCGCGCGGAGCACCCGGCCCCAGGGGCTGCGCGAAAGATGTTCCAGCGCCAGGTAACAGAGGAGCGCGACCACGGCGACGACGCCGAGATTGGCGAGGTTGAACGCGAGCGGATTTTCCGCAAGCGCGCCGAAGGGCCGCGGGATGAAGCCGACACCGAACGGGCCGCCGGTGAGGCCTTGCGCATTGAGCGCAACCAGCTGCACCACGACGGCGATGCCGAAGGTGGTGATGGCGAGATAATCAGACTTGAGCCTGAGTGTCGCTGCCCCGATCACGGCGGCAACCGCACCCGCTGCCAGCATGGCAAGAAGCCAGCCCACGAGGATGGGCAGGCCGAAACCGCCGATGCGGGCAGGATCGTCTGGCGTGGTCAGGATCGCGGAGGTATAGGCGCCGATCGCGACGAAGCCGGCGAGGCCGACGTTGAAGAGGCCGGTGAGGCCCCATTGCAGGTTCAGGCCGAGCGTGATCAGCGAGAAGATCAGCGCCGTGGTGAGGAAGAAGGCGCCGTAAGCCACGAATTCCATTAGCGTTCTCCCACGCCGAAGAGGCCGATGGGCCGGATGAAGAGCACGGCCATGAGGATGATGAAGGCGATCGCCGCCCGCCATTCAGCCCCGAAGATCTGCACCGCACCTGCTTCGCTGATGCCGATGATAAGGCCGCCCAGCACCGCACCCGGCACCGAACCAATCCCGCCCAGAATGGCGGCGGCGAACACCGGAAGCAGCATGTCGAAACCCATGAGCGGGCGGATCTGGACGAGCACGCCGATCATGACGCCGGCGACGCAGGCAAGCGCCCCGCCGATCAGCCAGGTGAAGCGAACGACCCTGGTGACATCGATGCCCACGACACGGGCAAGCGCAATGTTCTGGCTGACGGCCCGCATTTCGCGCCCGATCTGGCTGCGCGTCATCAGGACGTGCACGCCGGTGACGAGCAAGAGGGTGAGCGCCAGAAGCGCGATCTGGTCCGGCGTGATGCGGATGCCGAAACCGACCGGCATGGCGATCTGGATCGCCTTGCTGAAATAGGCGGGGCGGGAAGAGAACAGGAATTCGAGCAGGCTGCGAAGCGCCATGGAGGCGCCGAAGCTTGCCATGACCACGATGATCATCTGTCCCTTCGCCCGCAGCCGCCGGAACAGGATCTTGTCGAGCAGCAGTGCCAGCCCGCCGGTAAAGGCCATGCCGGCGAGCAGCGCGACGATCAGCGGCCAGCCGAAGGAAAGCGGCGCCAGCGGCGCGACCTTGCCGAAGAGCGCGGTGATCGCGCCGACGACCATCAGCGTCGCATAGGTGCCCCAGGCCATGAGATCGCCATGCGAGAAGTTCGAGAAGCGCAGGATCGAATAGGTGAGCGTGACACCGATCGCGCCAAGGCCGATCATCGCGCCGGACAGCAGGCCGTCCACGAGGAATTGCAGGTTCATGCCCGGCCTCCTTCCGGTGCGGCCGAGCGGTGGCCGAGATAGAGTTCGGCGACGACGGGGTCGTTCCAGAGCTCGGAGGCGACACCCTCATGCGCATCCTTGCCATCGACCAGCACATAGGCGCGGTCGCCGATGGCAAGCGCCGCCTTGGCATTCTGCTCCACGAGCAGAATGGTCACGCCCGTCATCCGCACGTCCGTCAGCATGGAAAAGACCATGGAGACGAACTTCGGCGAGAGGCCTGCGGAGGGCTCGTCGAGAACCAGGAGCTTCGGCCGTACCATCAGCGCGCGGGCGACCGCCACCATCTGCCGCTGTCCGCCGGAGAGATTGCCCGCCGCCGTCGTGCGGCGTTCGCGAAGATCCGGGAAGAGCCCGTACATTTCCTCGATGCGCGGCTGGACCTCGGAACGCGGCAGCACGCCGCCCGCGACCTTCAGATTGTCCTCGACGCTCATCAGCGGAAAGATGTTTTCCGTCTGCGGCACGAAGGCGAGGCCGCGCCGCACCATTTGATGGGCGGGCAGGGCGGTTATGTCGTCTCCATCCAGGAGGACAGTGCCACCGGACACCGGCACCAGACCGGCGATCGCCTTGATGAAACTGGATTTTCCGGCGCCGTTGGGCCCGAGCACGACGACGATCTCGCCCTCGTCTACCCGGATCGAGGCGCCGCGCACGATCGGCACGCCGGGCTCGTAACCGGCGACGAGGTCCTTCACTGTCAGAACGGAACGTCCCATCAGGCGCCTCCCAGATAGGCTTCGATGACGCGCGGGTCGCGGGACACCACCTCGGCCGTCCCCTCGCAGAGCGGCTGGCCATTGGCCATGAC
>CAMFHT010000263.1 GCA_945952245.1 uncultured Rhizobium sp.
TCCGCTGGATGACCCATTACGGCTTCCGCCCGCTCGACATGCCGACCCTGTTCGGTGGCTTGAGCCAGTAACTGCGGAAGAGGAGACGATCGTTATGAAATTCACCCTTTCCTGGCTCAAGGATCACCTTGATACGGATGCCACGCTCGAAGAGATCTGCGAGAAGCTGACGGCGATCGGCCTGGAGGTCGAGGATGTCGACGACAAGGCGGCGTTCAGGCCCTTCGTCATCGCCAAGGTGCTTTCGGCGGAAAAACATCCGCAGGCGGACCGGCTGAAGGTTCTGTCCGTTGATACCGGTGCGGGCGCGCCCGTGCAGGTGGTCTGCGGTGCGCCGAATGCGCGGGCGGGCCTCGTCGGCGCGTTTGCGGCGCCCGGCACCTATGTGCCCGGCATCGGCGTCACGCTGTCCGTCGGCAATATCCGCGGCGTCGAAAGCCGTGGCATGATGTGCTCGGAAAAAGAGCTCGAAATGTCCGACAACCACGACGGCATCATCGATCTGCCGGAGGATGCGCCCGTCGGTGAGAGCTTCGCCTCCTATGCCGGCCTCGACGATCCGGTCATCGAGATCAACCTCACGCCCAACCGCTCCGACTGCACGTCGATCTTCGGCATTGCCCGCGATCTCGCGGCCGCCGGTCTCGGCAAGCTGAAGCAGCCGCTCGCACCCTCGTTCAAGACCGAGGGCAAGACGGAAACGGACGTCAAGATCGTGCTCGACGACCCGGCACTCTGCCCCGGATTCGCGCTCCGCCTCGTGCGCGGCGTGAAGAACGGCCCGAGCCCGGCCTGGATGCAGCGCCGCCTGCTCGCGATCGGGCTCCGCCCCATCAATGCGCTGGTCGACATCACGAACTACCTGACCTTCGACCAGGGCCGGCCTCTGCACGTCTTCGATGCGGGCAAGGTCAAGGGTGATCTCACCGTCCGCCGGGCGCTGATGGGCGAGACCGTGCTGGCGCTCGATGGCCGCGAATACAAGCTCTCGCCGCAGACCGTGATCATCGCCGACGAGAACGGCGTCGAATCCATCGGCGGCATCATGGGCGGCGAACATTCGGGCTGCGACGAAAACACCGTGGACGTGCTGATCGAATCGGCGCTCTGGGATCCGATGAACATCGCGAAGTCCGGCCGCACGCTCGGCATCATCACCGATGCGCGCTACCGCTTCGAGCGCGGCGTCGATCCGGAATACATGGTTCCCGGGCTGGAACGCGCGACCGAGCTGGTGCTCGAACTTTGCGGCGGCACGGCTGCCGAAGCCCGCGTCAGCGGCTACAAGGGTTATCAGGCGAAGATCGTCGATTTCCCCTTCTCCGAGGTCAAGCGGCTGACGGGCCTCACAGTCTCGAAGGAAGAATCGGTCGAAATCCTCACCGGTCTCGGCTTCACGGTTGCCGGCTCCGGCGAGCGCGTGTCCGTCTCGGTTCCCTCCTGGCGTCCCGATGTGGATGGCAAGGCGGATCTCGTGGAAGAGGTCATGCGCATCCATGGCGTGGACAACATCAAGCCCGAGCCTCTGGAGCGGGATGTGCCGGTCAATGGCCGCATTCTCACCACGCTGCAGATCCGCACCCGCGCGGCCAAGCGTGCACTTGCCGCGCGCGGCATGCTGGAAGCGGTCACCTGGTCTTTCATCTCCGAAGACCAGGCGAAGCTTTTCGGTGGCGGCTCCGAGGCACTGAAGCTGGCCAATCCGATTGCCGCCGACATGTCCGACATGCGCCCCTCGCTGCTGCCGGGCCTGCTCACCGCAGCCCAGCGCAATGCCGACAAGGGCTTTGGCGATGTGGCGATCTTCGAAGTTTCCGGCACCTATGAAAACGACCGGCCGGAAGGCCAGCGGCGTGTGGCCGGCGGCATCCGCCGCGGTACGGCGACGCTCTCGGGTGCGGGCCGCATGTGGTCCAACGCCAAGACCGGCGGCGGCAAGAATGTCGACGTCTTCGACGCCAAGGCCGATGCGCTGGCGGTGATCGAGGCGGCGGGCCTGCCCATGGCCAATATCCAGATCGAGCAGGGCGGACCCGACTGGTACCATCCCGGCCGTTCCGGCACCATCAAGATGGGCCCGAAGATCGTGCTCGGCCATTTCGGCGAATTCCATCCCAAGGTGCTGGAAGCGCTCGACGTTTCCGGCGCGCTCGCCGGCTTCGAGGTCTTCCTCGACGCCATGCAGGAACCGAAGAAGAAGGCGACCCGCACCAAGCCGGCGCTGGAGCTTTCGCCCTTCCAGGCGGTGAAGCGCGACTTCGCCTTCGTGGTCGAGAAGGGTGTCGATGCCGGCTCGATCATCAAGGCCGCCGGCAGCGCCGACCGCAAGCTCATTACCGGGGTCAACGTCTTCGACGTGTTCGAGGGCGCATCCGTCGGCGAGGGCAAGAAGTCGGTCGCGATCGAGGTGGTCATCCAGCCGGTCGAACGCACGCTGACCGACGAGGACTTCGAAGCCCTGACGGCGAAGATCGTCGGCAACGTCACGAAGACCACCGGCGGCACGCTTCGGGCGTAAGCCTTTGTTGACAGCGCAGTATCGGGGGGCATCGGGAAACCGGTGCCCCTTTGTTTTTCGGGTGGCGCACCCGCTCTCGCCCGCTATGTCTTACCCCGATGGGTACAGGGGAGGACATCATGCGCAAGCCGGGATCGGTCAAAGGACTGGAGGAACTGGGCCGTGTGCGGCTCTCTAAGAACTTCTTCATGCGTGACTTCCTCTATTCCGAGATCGCCCAGATCAACGGCCTCCAGAACATTCCCGATCATCCCGATGTCGCGATCGAGGCGGGCCGGAGGCTTTGCGAGGAATTGCTGGAGCCGCTGCAGGCGACGTTCGGGCGTCTCCACATCCGCTCGGCCTACCGCTCACCCGAGGTCAACGATTTCGGCAATCGCAACAAGCTCAACTGTTCGACCAACGAGAAGAACCATGCCGGCCATATCTGGGACTACCGCGATGCGGGCGGACGTCTCGGCGCCACCGCCTGCATTGCCATTCCCTGGGTCTGGGACCGCTTCCAGGCGGAGGGCGACTGGCGGAAGCTCGCCTGGTGGATCCACGACCATCTGCCCTATCACGGCCTCGAGTTCTTCCCTAAACTCTGGGCCGTGAACGTGAACTGGCGCGAGCAGCCGGAGCGGATCATCACCAGCTTTGCCAATCCGCGCGGGGTGCTTACCAGACCCGGCATGGCCAATCATGGCGGCAGCCATGCAGCGGAGTATGAGGGGTTTCCGCCGCTCGGACGGGACGCGTGATCCTCAGAAGGTCGCCGGCGTGTTGATCCAGATGAGGATGGTTTCGCTCTTCGAGAGGTTGCGCCAGGAATGGGGGCGGTGGCTTTCGAAGGTGAAGCTGTCGCCTGCATTGAGCTCGAAGAAGCGGTCGCCCTCCAGCACCACTTCCAGCGATCCGGTCAGCACATAGATGAACTCCTCGCCCTCGTGCTGGTAAGCGCCTTCGGAGGACGCGCCCGGGGCGAGCTGGAAGCGGTGGCACTGCATCTGGCGAGCCCCCTCGGCCAGCACCTGCACGGTGACGCCGGAGGAGGTCGCCGGCCAGGTCGGCCATTCGCCGTAGCGCACGAGGCTTTCGTTACGGCTGCTCAAGTCCTCGCCGCAGAGAATGGAGACGGTGGTGTCGAAGTAGTGGGCAAGCGCATGCAGCGCCGTCAGCGAAAGGCCCTGCGAAGTCCGCTCGAAGGTGGAAAGGACGGAGGCGGTGACGCCGATTTCGCCGGCGACCGTCTCCAGCGTCTTCGCTGCCGACCGGCGCAGGCGGCGAACCTTCTGACCGACAGGGATCTCGTCTCCGGTCGTCCGGCGCGGCTCGGCTGAAATCGCGGGCATCATCGGTGGCGGCGCTTCCGCAGCCCCGCCTTCTTCCGCACGCAGCAATTCGCGAATGGCGGCGGGGTTCAGTCCCTGCTCATGGCGAAGCCAGGCAATGCGCTTCAGCCGCTCGATCCGCTCGCCGTCGAAGAGCCGCTGGCCGGAGGGTGTGCGGATCGGATCGACGAGATCCTGCGTCTCCCAGAGCCTGAGCGTCGAGGGCGACACCCCCACCATGCGGGCCGCCTCGGCAATCTTGTAGAGCGTGTCGTGCATGAACGGCGGCCGGCCTTTGGTCCAGAAACATCGTCCGGATATGTGCCAGAATTCCTGTTGCAAATCTACAGAAAAAATGTAAGTAATTTTTCCGCCTCGCCGAGGCCGCTGTTTCGACGCGTCACACGCCCACTACGATCCAAGGGATTTCACGATGCTGAATGCCGAAGTTTCCGCTCGCAAGAACGAAGCCATTTCCCGTGGCGTCGGTATGACCACGCAGGTCTATGCCGAGCGCGCCGAGAATGCCGAGATCTGGGATGTCGAGGGCCGACGCTACATCGATTTTGCCGCCGGCATCGCGGTCGTGAACACCGGCCACCGCCATCCGAAGGTGATCGAAGCCGTTAAGGCGCAGATCGACCGCTTTACGCACACCTGCCACCAGGTCGTGCCCTACGAAAACTACGTCCGCCTGGCCGAACGCCTGAACAAACTCGTTCCCGGCAACTTCGCGAAGAAGACGATCTTCGCGACCACGGGCGCGGAAGCCGTCGAAAACGCGATCAAGATCGCCCGTGCCGCCACCGGCCGCTCTGCCGTCGTCGCCTTCACCGGCGCCTTCCATGGCCGTACCTTCATGGGCATGGCGCTCACCGGCAAGGTCGTCCCCTACAAGGTCGGCTTCGGCGCGATGATGGGCGACGTCTTCCACGTTCCCTTCCCCATCGACCTGCATGGCGTTTCGGTGGAGACGGCGCTCGACGTGCTGGACAAGCTCTTCAAGGCCGACGTCGATCCGAAGCGCGTGGCCGCGATCATCGTCGAGCCGGTGCAGGGCGAGGGTGGCTTCTATGAAGTGCCGCGTGCGCTGATGAAGGCGCTGCGCAAGCTCTGCGACGACCACGGCATCCTGCTGATCGCCGACGAGGTGCAGACCGGCTTTGCCCGCACCGGCAAGCTGTTCGCCATGGAATATCATGACGCCGTGCCGGATCTCACCACCATGGCCAAGGGCCTTGCCGGCGGCTTCCCGCTGTCTGCCGTTACCGGCCGCGCCGAGATCATGGATGCGCCCGGCCCCGGCGGCCTTGGCGGCACCTATGCCGGCTCGCCGATCGGCGTGGCCGCTGCCAATGCCGTTCTCGACGTCATCGAGGAGGAAAATCTCTGCGAGCGCGCGAATACGCTCGGCGCCCGCCTCAAGCAGCGCCTCGAATCGCTGCGCGAAGGCGTGCCGCAGATCGTCGATATCCGCGGCCCGGGCTTCATGGTCGCCGTCGAGTTCAACAACAAGGCGACCGGCAAGCCGGATGCCGACTTCGCAAACACGGTCCGCCTGAAGGCGCTAGAAAAGGGCCTGATCCTGCTGACCTGCGGGGTTTACGGCAATGTCATCCGCTTCCTCGCCCCGATCACGGTGCAGGATGCGGTCTTCAACGAAGGCCTCGACATCCTCGAAGCCGCAATGCGCGAAACCGCGGCGGAGGCAAAGTAATGACGATTTCGAACACTCTCCTCTCGAAGCTGAAGGATCCTTCGCTCGTCACCGACAAGGCCTATGTGGCCGGTGAATGGCTGGCGGCGTCCGAAAGCGGCAAGACCTTCGACGTGACGAACCCCGTCAATGGCGAAGTGCTGGCGACGCTGCCGAACTGCACCCGCGCCGAGCT
>CAMFHT010000264.1 GCA_945952245.1 uncultured Rhizobium sp.
CCCGCGTCATCGTCAAGCCGCGCCAGATCGCCATGTATCTGTCGAAGACGCTGACACCACGCTCGTTCCCCGAAATCGGCCGCCGCTTCGGCGGGCGCGATCACACCACCGTGCTGCATGCGGTCCGCAAGATCGAGGAGCTGATTTCCGAAGACAACAAGCTCAGCCACGAGATCGAGCTCTTGAAGCGCCTGATCAACGAATAGGCTCATGCATAAACGACATGAAAAAGGCGCGGAGCTTCGCTAGCTCCGCGCCTTTTTCCATCATGAATTCGAATGTATGCGCGCCATGGCGAGCGCATCGGCATAGCGGCCGTCCCGAAGGGCGAAGTCCCTCAGGACGCCCTCTTCCTCGAACCCATGTTTTCGGTAAAGCGCGAGCGCGGCGTCGTTGTCCCAGAAAACCGTCAGTTCCAGACGGCGCAATGCAAGCCAGTTGTCCGCCATATCGATGACCGCCTTCAGCAAGGCGCTACCGACACCTTTTCCCGCATGCTCATCGTGAACGCCCATGGCAAGTGATCCGACATGGCTGCGCCGCCCCTGCTCGCGCCAGAAGCTGATCATGCCGATGGCCACACCATCCTGATCTGCGACCAGTATGCGTTTTTCGTCCTCCGCGTTTGTGATCCAGGTGCGCACGGACGAAATCGATGGGAAAGGCAATCGCAAGGTTCCGGCGCGGAAGGCTGGCATGGACTGCATGACGGCGATCGCCTCCGCATCTTCTGGTCGTGCAGATCGAACGGTAAAAATGCCATTCATCGATGAGCTCCTCAAATTCCGGGGAGCTGGTGAAACCTCATCTCCCCTTGCTTAACATCAGGGGTGAGGTGATTGCCAACAATATCGCTCTACCCCCGTAAGAAACGGAGCATCGTCACCGATACGGGGGTACGTTTCGCAATCATGCCTTTAACATGCACGAACTCTTATATTGACGCAAGAGTCCTTCTGTCTGATCGACGCTCTCTCAGCAGGCGAGGTCAGCCACCACGGAATCGAGGATCAGAATGCCGGAGGGCGTGCAGCGCAGGCGGGAATTGCCAAGGCGTTCGATGAAGCCGTGGGAGATCAGGAAATCTTCGCGGGCGGGGTCGGGGTCGCGGCCGGAAAGCTCGCGCCAGCGGACGAGGTCGATGCCTTCCTTGAGGCGCAGCCCCATGAGCAGCAGTTCGTCGGCCTGTTCCTCGTAGCCCAGCTGTTCCTCGTCCACGATGCCGTGGCCGCGCTCCTCGACCAGGGAGAGCCAGGTTTCGGGATGTTTTTCCGTGGCGGTCGCCAGCTTCTCGTGACCGCGGCGGATGCGGCCATGGGCGCCGGGGCCGACGCCCGCATAATCGCCATAGCGCCAGTAGGTGAGGTTGTGGCGGCTTTCGGCGCCTGGCCGGGCGTGGTTCGAAACCTCGTATGCGGGAAGGCCATGGGAGGCGGTGATGTCCTGCGTCGCCTCGTAAAGCTCGGCGGACTCGTCGCCATCCGGCAGGATGAACTTCCTGGCCTTGTGCAGACCGAAGAAGGGCGTGCCTTCCTCGATCGTCAGCTGGTACAGCGAGAGGTGATCGACCGCATAGGAGATCGCCTGCTTCAGCTCCGCTTCCCAGGCGGAAACCGTCTGTCCGGGCCGGGCGTAGATGAGGTCGAAGGACATGCGCGGGAAGATCTCGCGCGCCAACTTGATTGCGCCCAGCGCCTGATCGACGTCATGCAGGCGGCCGAGGAACTTCAGGTCCTGATCGTTCAGCGCCTGTACCCCGAGCGAGAGCCGGTTGACGCCCGCCGCACGGTAGCCGCGGAAACGGTCGGCCTCGACGCTCGAAGGGTTTGCCTCCATTGTTATCTCGATGCCATCGGGCACATGCCAGTGGCGGGCAATGCCGTCGAGGATCGCGCTGACCGTCTGAGGCAGCATGAGCGACGGCGTGCCGCCACCCATGAAGATGCTGGTCACCGTGCGCGGACCGGTGAGTGCGCGCATATGGGCCATTTCCTGGAGAAAGGCCGACACGAAACGGCCCTGATCCACCTGCTGATGGCGGACATGGCTGTTGAAATCGCAATAGGGACATTTTGCGGCACAGAAGGGCCAATGCACATAGAGGCCGAAACCAGGTTCGCCCGTATCGGGACGGATGAAGGACGCGATGTCGGCCACTCTGCTCAGGCCTCCAGGCAGGTTTCGACGAAGAGCTTGAAGGCCCGGGCCCGGTGCGAAAGGGCTGCCGCATCGCCGGGCTTCCAGCCATGCTTTTCTTCCGCAGACATTTCGCCGAAGGTGCGCTCGTGGCCCTCGGGCTGGAAGACGGGGTCGTAGCCGAAGCCAGCATTGCCGCGCGGCGGCCAGACGACATGACCTTCCACCTCGCCGCGGAAGAGTTCCGTGTGGCCATCGGGCCAGGCGAGGCAGAGCACGCTCACGAAGCGGGCCGTCCGCTGTTCAGGCTCGGTCGCGCCCTCGTCCTTCAACGCCTTTTCGACCTTTTCCATCGCCATGGCGAAATCGCGTGTTCCATCCGCCGTTTCCGCCCAGTTGGCGGTGTAGACGCCGGGAGCGCCGCCGAGGGCGTCGATCACGAGGCCGCTGTCGTCGGAAAGGGCCGGAAGGCCCGACGCCCTGGCGGAGGCAAGCGCCTTGATCGCCGCATTTTCCTCGAAGGTGGTGCCGGTCTCGTCCGGCTCCACGAAGTTCAGCTCCGCGGCGGACCGGGCGGAGAAACCGAGCGGACCGATGAGATCGGCGATCTCGCGGATCTTGCCCTGGTTATGGCTTGCGACGACGATCGTCTTGGTATCGAGCTTGCGCATGATCAGTCCTTGTCCAGGCCCCAGAGGGCCGGTGCGGCGCATTCCAGGCTGTTGCCGGCCGGGTCACGAAAATAGATGGAACGGGCGCCGCCGGGCCAGCGGAAGTCCGATTCGATGGCTATGCCGCAGGATTTCAGCCGGTCGGCCATAGCATCGAGCATGTCACTGGCGACCCGGAAGCAGGCATGTCCCGGGCCTCGGGCGCCGTGAGGCGGAACGGGGAGGGCATCCGCTGCCGGTGGCATTTCGGTCTCAGCCGGATTGAATATCAGGAGAAACGATTGACCGAGCGAGAAGAACACGTGGCGGTTTCCGACGCGGGCGATCTTCTCTAGGCCGAGCACCGTGCCGTAGAACCGTTCGGCCGCATCGAGATCCGCGGCATAAAGCGCGGTCTCCAGAATGCCCTCGATCGGATTTGCGGCCATGGTTGCTTGACCTTTCGGCTTCCTCAGGCGATCGCCTGCTTCTGCAGCGTAACCAGCTCGGCAATGCCATTGCGGGCAAGGCCGAGCAGGGTCAGGAATTCTTCCTCGGAGAAGGGCGTGCCTTCCGCCGTGCCCTGGATCTCGACAATGCCGCCCTTGCCGGTCATGACGAAGTTGGCGTCCGTCTCGGCGGAGCTGTCCTCGAGATAGTCGAGGTCGATCACCGGCTGGTTTGCGAAGATGCCGCAGGAGATCGCGGCCACGTGGTCCTTGAGCACGCGCTCGACCTTTATCATGCCGCGCGCTTCCATCCACTTCAGGCAGTCGTGCAGCGCGATCCAGGCGCCGGTGATCGAGGCCGTGCGGGTGCCGCCATCGGCCTGAATGACGTCGCAGTCGATGGAGATCTGCCGCTCGCCCAGAGCTTCGAGATCAACCACGGCGCGGAGCGACCGGCCGATGAGACGCTGGATTTCCTGGGTGCGGCCGCTCTGCTTGCCGCTGGCAGCTTCGCGCTTCATGCGGTCGCCGGTGGCGCGCGGCAGCATGCCGTATTCGGCCGTCACCCAGCCCTTGCCGCTGTTGCGCAGCCATGGCGGCGTCTTGTCTTCCAGGCTCGCCGTGCAGAGCACATGGGTATCGCCGAACTTGACGAGGCAGGAGCCTTCCGCGTGCTTGGAAAAATTGCGCTGGAAGGACACGGCGCGCATGGCATCTGTTTTACGTCCGGAAGGCCGCATGAACATCTCCTGAAAATCTGGTCCCCGCGTCTTAAGCCCGGGGCTTATGATTTGCAAAGGAAAAGCTCCCTTGTCCCCCGCGTGCTAGGGCTCATGCTTTTTGTTTTGCCATTCGCCAAACCAAGATTATATTGGCTTCATAAGAGGACATGGATGCAGTCACTTCGATGGGTCTTGCGACGATGAAAGGCATGGAGGCTGCGGCTCAGCTTGACGAGCGGTCCCGCGAGATCTTCCGGCGCATCGTGGAAGGCTATCTGGAAACGGGCGAGCCACTGGGTTCGCGCAGCCTTTCACGTCTGCTTCCCATGTCGCTTTCGCCCGCCTCCGTGCGCAACGTGATGAGCGATCTGGAAGAACTCGGTCTCATCTATTCCCCACACATCAGCGCCGGCCGCCTTCCGACCCAGCAGGGCCTGCGCTTCTTCGTCGATGCCTTCATGCAGGTGAGCGATCTCTCCGGCGAGGAACGCGAGAACATCGACCGACAGATCCGCCCGCGCGACCGCGACAAGCCGGTCGAGGACATGATGTCGGAGGCAAGCCGCATCCTCTCTGGCATTTCCGGTGGCGCCGGCCTCGTCATCACCTCCAAGAACGACAGCGTGCTGAAGCATGTGGAATTCATCCGGCTGGAGCCGACCAAGGCGCTCGCCGTGCTGGTCGGCGATCACGACCAGGTCGAGAACCGCATCATCGAACTTCCCGAAGGGACCACCTCCTCGCAGCTGATCGAGGCCGCGAACTACATCAACGCGCACATGACCGGTCATAGGCTGGAGGACCTCCGCAGCCAGCTCGTCGGCCTGCGCTCGGCGGTTCGCCACGAACTCGATGCCCTGTCGCAGAGCCTGGTCGAGCGTGGCCTCGCGGTCTGGTCCGGCGGTTTCGAGGACGACAAGCCGACCCAGCTCATCGTCCGCGGCCGCGCGAACCTTCTGGAAAATGTCGGCGCCGAGGATATCGAGCGGCTGCGCATGCTGTTCGACGATCTCGAGAAGAAGGACAGCCTGATCCAGATCCTCAGCCTCGCAGAGACAGGACCGGGCGTGCGGATCTTCATCGGGTCCGAGAACAAGCTCTTCTCGCTCTCCGGTTCCTCGCTCATCGTCGCGCCCTACCGGGATTCGGAAGACCGGATCATCGGTGCCGTCGGCGTGATCGGCCCGACCCGGCTCAACTATTCGCGCATCGTGCCCATGGTGGACTATACCGCGCAGGTTCTCGCCAATCTCACGCGCAAGGGCCGCTGAGAGAGGCGGGAAACGCCCTGCCTCATCTTGATTTTTCAGCCGGGAACATCGATATCGGGCGCTAAAGGTTCCCGCTCCACGGGAACCGTCTTCCTGTATGCGAGCCTGGTGCCGGTTTGCCGTGCGCCGCCTCGCTTCACCCCAGACGACCGGAGAACGGCATGACCGAAGA
This sequence comes from uncultured Rhizobium sp., assembly GCA_945952245.1. Taxonomy (GTDB): domain Bacteria; phylum Pseudomonadota; class Alphaproteobacteria; order Rhizobiales; family Rhizobiaceae; genus Gellertiella. The sequence goes on from CAMFHT010000264.1 coordinate 5,401, forward strand.
AACGAACAAGAACGGACCGGAAACCGCATCCGAAAACACCACGGCCGAAGCCAGTGCCGAAGCTGCAGCGACGGCGGAAACGGCGATCCCGGAGGTCGATCCTCTGGAGGCGTTGCGCACGGAGAACAACGAGCTGCGCGACCGCTTCCTGCGGCTCGCTGCCGAGATGGACAATCTCCGCCGCCGCACCGAACGGGATGTGAAGGACGCGAAATCCTATTCCGTCGCCGGTTTCGCCCGCGACATGCTGGCTGTTTCGGACAATCTTCGCCGCGCCCCCGCGCACATTTCGCCATCAGCGCGCCCGACCCCGGATCTG
>CAMFHT010000265.1 GCA_945952245.1 uncultured Rhizobium sp.
GCTATACATAGTCATTCTCTCGTCTGGACACGCGTCTGCGCGGTCCGCATCTGAACAATAAGCCACCCCGACAGCAGAAAGTCAGCGGCAGCATTCGCGATAAGGACGGAGGACTAGGTTCTGGGAGGGCGATGAGGCGGGCTGTCAGTCGTTGACGACAGCGTAGCGAAAGCGGCCATAAGGTAGATCGGCTTGACCCGTTCCGGCGCTGTTGGCCGCGCGGGCTGCGACACATCCCCACCAACAAGCTTCGTGGTGCAGGATAGAGCAAACGGGCAGCCCTTCATGCAGTCTTTCGAGACTGGCTTGGGCTTCGGACAGCAAGGCATCTCGTCTGGCATCGACATGCCAGCCATGGATGCGTCTGAGGTGTTAACAAGTGAAGCCATAGCCGCTTCTGCCGCTGAATTGCTCACTGGGGCCAGTAGGACCCCGAGCAACGCGGCTAGAAGAAACAGACGATGCAAAGCACGAACTATGGACATGACCCAACTGTGACACGCGGCGGAATACCTGTGAAGGAGTTCACGGATACTTTACTGTGGCCTCTTGAGCTAGCCCGTACTGTCCGCATCAAGATTCAGGCATAAAGCTTGAATCGCCTTCTGATGGTGCGAATGCGCTAGTCCGGCAACATGCTGAGGACACTCGCAATCACAGGCCGCTATTTTGTCTGGCTGCCCTAGACGGCTCCCTCAGCGATGAAGCTCCCAATGCCGAGCAGCCAGAGACCGGCAATAGCCAGCAAGGGTAGCTTGAAATCCGAGTTCAGTACCAGATTCACGACTGCCATCAGTCCTATAGATGAAGCGCCTGCGATGACGGCGGTTACAAAAGCGATTGTCTGGCGTTCGCGGAGGGATGTGGCTGCGACGCCAATGAGAAGAGTTCCTGAGGCGAAGGCGAAACCTCCAAGCACGGTGAAGACGTGACGCAGCCACTCTTCAAATTCCGGTCCGAGCGCTTCGATCTGCTGTGTCGCCAGGTGCATATACCGTATATCTTCCGGCAGCAGCGCCGGACGCAGAGCCATGAAGAAAACACCGATCCCGCAGACAAGGGTTCCGGAGATGACCAGCAGCACCGACGAAGGCCGCCAAGGATATTGAAAGCTCGTCATGTGCCTCTCCATCCGTTCTAGCCTACTGGCTGGCCAGGTGTAGCTCAAGCACTTCCACGTCACGCCTCGCCCAGCCGATGCTGTTTTTGCAGTAACGCGTTTCCACCGATATTCCGAGAATCCCGAAATCGGCCGCCATCGTCCTCGATGGATTAACGAATAATAAGTGTGAAGCGCCCATAGTTTCCGCAGGAACCCCACCATCACCATGTAGCTGTCCGTTTATCGACTGCAGCCACAGCATGTCGGCAGTCTCATCTCCCCGCAGTTGAAGGAGCGAATGCAGCGACGATGGATATCCAAATCAGGGTAGAAAGTGCCGAAGAGCTGGATTGCGACCTGACTTCCGCTTTGGCACGCGTGGCGTTTCAGAAGAACGGCGCTGAGCTTTCATCTCCAAGGTTTGCCTGGACTTACCGGGAAGGCTATGAGCGACCCATTATCATCTCGGCATACGCGAATGCGGCGAAAGTCGGCCAGCTTGCCTGCTTTATCAAGACGTTCGGCCTAGCGCAGCGCATGCGAAAAGCGGCAGAACTTGTCGACCTTTTCGTCTCGCCGGAAGTCCGTGGTTTTAAGATTGCCAGCAGGCTTTACCAGGAAATGCACAAAATCCTGCTCGGCGAGAATATTGACATCATGTTCGCCTACGCGAATGAGGGAGCGTCTGTCCTCAACCGCCGCTTTTTCGCTATGGAGGAAGTGACGCAACTCCCAGTCCGGATGGGACTGTCGCTGCTTCCGGCCAGCCTCGGCTCACCTGACGGGATAAAGCTGATTGAGGATCATCGAGAGATCGCGGTGGCGTGCGTGAGCTGCGCTGGCACCGGCAGCCAAGGCGGTGTCCAGCTAAACCGGAGCGAACTACAGGCGCGGATCGGCTCCCCAATCCACCGCTATCTCTGCGCCACAGACGGAAACACCGCGATCATCGCGTCGCCACGGGTCATAAGGTCGGTGCCGCTCTTGCTGGTGTGCGCGACATTCTCAACGACGAGGGCCAGAAAGAAAGACACCGGCGCGATGATAGCTAAACTCAGCCGAGCCGCTGGCAGGAGGGTGTTCCTCTACGCGGGTTGGAACGATGCGCTTGCGCTTGAGAACGGGTATCCGCTTCCGGAACGCGTGTTGCGCGGCAAGTTCCTCATCCAGTCCAATTGCCTGAACAGCCGTCGAGACAGCATCGGACGGTTTGAACTTCTGGATGTTGATTACGGCTAGCGGCGACCTGATCGAAACAGATCAGTGGCGCTCCCGAAACCGGGAATGGCAGGATGCGCACGTCTGCAGCATCAGATGGAAGCTGTGCTCAGCCGATACGGCTTCCGCAGGACGCGTGCCCAGCAGTCCCCCCTCCATCGGCTCCGACGCCGTCATCCGCATGTCTTCGGTCATTTTGCCTGGATGAGCGCGGGCGGCGGCTCCAAGCGCCAGCGCGTATAGCTTCAGGCTCTCTGCCAGCTCTGCGAAATGGGCCTTGTCTTCGGATACGGACGCAGAAGCGGACGAACCGGGCGCGGAGGCGACAACCGAGAAATTAAGGATAAGGTGCGACCCGGCCTTGTCGGCAATTAAGCCTGCCGCATTCCCGAAGGCGCGGGCGTCGTAAGTCTCCGGTGACTTGAACATCCCTGCCATTGCTTTCGTGGCGTCGGAAATTTCCTTCATATCCCTCTGCCTCGAAAGAACGATTTCCGTCACTGTCTGAGCAGCCGCCACAGATATCCCAGAAACGAGCAGAGCCGATGCGAGCATAGCTGGCAATCTCATTGTTTTCTCTCCGACCAAGCCCGCAAAACGTCAGGCATGATAAAACCTGTCTCAGGCGAAACTGCTTCTACCGGCACTTGACCTTCCAGTCGCTGGAACTTCTAGCCTGCTCAATGGATGCACAAAGACGAGACGCGCTTTGACCGAGATCAAGTGTGTCTGGCAGCAGCCGGTCTATGGTTCAATCTGGCAGATGGAGTTATTTATGGCAAACTGGAGACGCTCGATGATAGGAGGACTGGTGGCGGCTTTCGTCGCGCTGTTCCTGCTCGTCGGCACTTCCACTGGCCATGCTATGCCAGTCAGATGCGACGCAGGTCATGGAGCGGCAGCTGACGTCTCTATGAATCATCAACATTCCTCGAAATCGGGACACGACCATCGGGACACCGCGTGCTGCACGGTCACGTGCGGCCTGTGTCTGACGGTGCTTCCCGAAATCGACGTTTCCTCCATCGCGGCATCCAACGAATCCATTCCGGTCCTGTCGGCCGTGACATACATGACCGGACGGGTACCTTCGCCCGACCTCGGCCCGCCCCGTAAATCTGTCTGATGCAAGACCGCCGCATTGGCGGAACCGTCATCAAAGCGTCGGCCCGTCCGACAACAGATCAAGAGGCCTGTCATGAAACGCCGTCAATTCCTCATGTCGGTTGCCATGGGTGCAACCGCTCTTTCCACACTCGCAAGGGTTCGCCCGGCGAGTGCAGCCAACCCTGCCCAGAAACTGTCGATTACCAAGAGAACCCTCGACGTCAACGGCAGGTCCGCCAGCGTCTTCGGACTGACCGACGCGTCCGGCAGACCGGGCCTGGTGGCCGACGCTGGCTCGACCATCGATCTTCAGCTGGCGAACGAGACGTCAGAAAGCACGCTGATCCACTGGCACGGGCTGACCCCGCCATGGAAGATGGACGGCGTCCCTGACAATCCCGCAGCCCTCCTGAACCCTGGCGAGAACCGCGCCTACGGCCTGCCCGCCGGAGAAGGCGGAACGCAGTGGATGCACGCGCACACGCTTCAGGAGCAGAACCTGCTCGCCGCGCCTCTCATCGTCCGCACCGCCGAAGACAGGGCCGCTGACGAGCAGGAGGTCGTCATCATGCTCCACGACTTCTCGTTCAAGTCGCCGGAGGAGCTGCTTGAAGGACTGAAGAAGGGCGGCATGTCGTCGGGCATGGGCATGGACCATTCCAAGATGATGGGTGCCATGCCCGGCATGCAGGCAATGCACCAGATGATGTCCGGCGGCTCCGGGATGGACATGCAGATGTCCGGAATGAACATGGGCATGGACGTCAACGACATCGAATACGACGCATATCTCGCCAACGACCGCACTCTCGACGATCCGGAAGTGGTGACTGTGGAGAAAGGCGGCCGCGTCCGCCTCCGGATCATCAACGGCGCGACGGCTACGGGCTTCACAATAGACACGGGTGCGCTGTCCGGCGAGCTGACTGCGGTGGATGGAAGGCCGGTCGTCGCCATTAGCGGAAACCGCTTCCCGATTAGCATGGGCCAGCGGCTCGACATCCGGCTGACGCTGCCTCCTGGCCACGGCGTATACCCCGTTCTTGCGCTGCGGGAGGGAGCCACGGAGCGGACGGGTATCATTCTTGCGACGACGGGTGCTGAGATCGGAAAGATCGCGGCGAGCGGCTCGGACAAGGGTCCGATCCTCGATATCTCGCTTGAGCAGCGGCTTCGCGCATCCTCGCCTCTCCGGGACAGGGAGCCGGACCGGAAGTATTCCGCCATGCTGGGCGGCGACATGGCTGCCTATACATGGGGCATCCAGACGGACCAGCCGATTGTCGCGAAGAAAGGCGAGCGTGTCCGTCTCGACCTGATGAACATGTCGATGATGGCGCACCCGATCCATCTCCATGGCCATCACTTCCAGGTCGTGGCCGTCAACGGAACGCGAATTGCGGGGGCCGTGCGAGACACCGTCCTGATGCCGCCGATGGCCGCTCTCACCGTCGACTTCGACGCGGAAAATCCGGGGCATTGGCCTCTTCACTGCCATCACCTGTACCATATGGCTTCCGGGATGATGACCTTCGTCACCTACGAAGACCTGACCTGACACGGAGAGCGTCATGGCGAACGAACACGACAAGCATCAGCACCACGACCACAGCGCCCATTCCCATGCTGGCCACGGCGGGCGTCATGAACACCATGCGCACGATCACGCCGCTCACGAAGCGACGAAGCAGGCGGCACCGCCGCCCGCGAGTGCCGAAGGCGTCATCTACACCTGCCCCATGCATCCGCAGATCAGGCAGCCGGGGCCCGGCAACTGCCCGATCTGCGGCATGGCACTCGAACCCGAAACGCCCGTCGTCCAGGAAGGCCCGAGCGCGGAACTCACGGACATGACACGCCGCTTCTGGATCGGCCTGGTCCTTTCCATTCCCGTGCTGTTCCTGGAGATGGGCGGGCACCTCTTCGACCTCCACATGCTCGTCTCTCCGAAGACGTCGAACTGGGTGCAGATGGTGCTGGCTACCCCTGTGGTGCTCTGGGCGGGATGGCCGTTCTTCGAGCGCGGCTGGAAGTCCATCCTCAGCCGTCACCTCAACATGTTCACCCTGATTGCAATGGGCACGGGCGTGGCATGGGCATACAGCATGGTGGCGACGCTTCTGCCGGACCTGTTCCCGGAGACGCTGCGCAGCTCCGACGGAACTGTCGCCGTCTACTTCGAGGCGGCCGCGGTCATCACCGTGCTCGTCCTTCTCGGCCAGGTGCTGGAACTGCGAGCACGCGAGCAGACGGGCGGGGCGATCCGCGCCCTCCTCGACCTCGCGCCGAAG
>CAMFHT010000266.1 GCA_945952245.1 uncultured Rhizobium sp.
GATTACCAGGTGCGCCTTCTCAACTATCTCGACGGAGAGCCGCTGACGCGCCGCAAGCATCTTTCCCGCCCGGTTATCGAAAGCCTCGGGAGCCTTGCCGCCCGTACTGCCCTGAACCTCGCCGATTTTTCCCATCCGGGCCTCGACCGCGAGGTGCAGTGGGATCTGCGCCGCGCCGGGCCGGTGGCGCTCCGCCTGCTCGCCGCGATATCGGACCAGGCCAAGCGTGACCGTATCGCAAAGGTCATGGTCGCCGCCGTCAAGCGCATCCAGCCGCTCGCCTCGGGCCTGCGCATCCAGCCGATCCATCATGACGTGACGGACGACAACATCGTTGCCCGGCCTGATGCCCATGGCCGCATGATTGCCGACGGCGTCATCGATTTCGGCGATATCGTCGAAGGTTGGCTCGTGGCGGATCTCGCCGTGACCTGCACCTGCCTGCTCCACCATTGCGATGGCGATCCCTTCGTCATCCTGCCCTGCATCAAGGCCTTCCATGCGCTCTATCCGCTGCAGGAGGCGGAGGCGCGGGCCCTCTGGCCGCTCATCGTCGCGCGCGCCGGCATTCTGGCCGCAAGCAGCGAAATGCAGCTCTCGATCGATCCCGACAACGAATACGTGCTGAACAACCTGCAGCACGAGCGCGAGATCTTCGAGCTTGCGGCCCGCACGCCGCATGCGCTCATGGAGGCCGCCATTCTGGAGGCGACCGGTTTTGCCGAGCCCGAGCCGGAGCTTCCGGCCATGGGGCCGCTGCTGCCGGGCATCCAGGCGGATGCGATCCGCTTTGCCGACTTCTCGATCTTCAGCCGCGGCATCGTGCGCGACAACTGGGCCTCGCCCCAGACAGAAATCCGTCTCTTGGAACAGGCGGCACGCGAAACCGGGCTTTCGGTCGCGCGCTATGGCGAATATCGCCTGACGCGCACCGAGCTTCTGCAGGGGCGCGAACCGGAGAGCCGGTCGCTGCATCTGGCGCTCTGCCTTCCCGCCGGTTTCCAGGCCGCCGCACCCTTTGCGGGACGCATCGAGCGCAGTGGCAGCCGGACCGTCCTGATCGGCGAGGTCGTCTCGCTCCACCTCGACGGGCTGGATTGCGCACAAGAAGCCGGCATCACGGTGGAGGAGGGCGAGCCGCTCGGGACCGTGTCCGGCGAGAACGGGCGCTTCGGTCATCTGGCCGTCCAGCTATCGACCGTACCGGGCCTGCAGCCGCCGCTCTTCGCACGCCCGTCGGAGGCGCATATCTGGTCGCGCCTCTGCCCCTCGCCCTCTGTTCTACTCGGGGCCGACTGCGATGCGCCGAGCCTTGAGAACGAGGATCTCTACGCCCGCCGCAAGGCCAACTTCGCACAGTCGCAGAAGAACTACTACCGGCGCCCGCCGCAGATCGAGCGGGGCTGGCGCGAGTTCATGTTCGATACCACCGGCCGTGCCTACGTGGACATGCTGAACAATGTCGCCATCGCCGGCCATGGTCATCCGCGGCTTGCAGAGGCGGCGGGCCATCAGTGGTCGCTGCTCAACACCAATTCGCGCTTCCATTACGCAGGCATTGCCCAGTTCTCCGAGCGGCTGGCGGCACTGGCGCCGGAGGGGCTGGATACGGTCTTCCTCGTCAATTCCGGCTCCGAAGCCGTGGATCTGGCGATCCGTCTCGCCTGGGCTGCGACCGGTTCGCGCAACATGGTGAGCCTGCTCGAAGCCTATCACGGCTGGACGGTGGCGAGCGACGCGGTCTCCACCTCGATCGCCGACAATCCGGCAGCTCTCACGACACGGCCCGGCTGGGTCCATCCCGTGCTTTCGCCCAACACCTACCGGGGCGCCTATCGCGGTGCCGATACGGCTGCTGCCTATGCAGCCCATGTCAAGGAAGCGCTGGACTCGCTCGAAGGCCGTGGCGAAAGGCTTGCTGGTTTCATCTGCGAATCCGTCTACGGCAATGCCGGCGGCATTCCGTTGCCGGAGGGCTATCTGCAGCAGGTCTACCAGATGATCCGCGACCGCGGCGGCGTCTGCATCGCTGACGAGGTACAGGTGGGCTATGGCCGTCTCGGCCACCACTTCTGGGGCTTCGAGACGCAGGGCGTGGTGCCGGACATCATTACGGTTGCCAAGGGCATGGGCAATGGCCATCCGCTTGGCGCCGTCATCACCACGCGGCAGATAGCCGATGCCCTGGAGCGGGAAGGCTATTTCTTCTCCTCCGCCGGCGGCAGCCCCGTCAGCTGCGCCGTCGGCATGACCGTGCTCGACATCATGCAGGACGAAGATCTTCAGGAAAATGCCCGCGACATCGGCGATTATCTGAAGTCTCGCCTCGAGGACCTCTGCGCGCGGCACGAGATTGCCGGCGCCGTGCATGGCATGGGCCTTTATCTCGGCCTGGAATTCGTGCTCGACCGTGAAACGCTTCGCCCCGCGACGGAAGAGACGGCGGCCATCTGCGACCGGCTGCTCGATTTCGGCATCCTGATGCAGCCCACGGGTGACCATCTGAACGTGCTAAAGATCAAGCCGCCGCTGTGCCTTTCCCGCGAAAGTGCCGACTTCTTCGCCGACATGCTGGACCGGGTGCTGACCGACGGCTGGTAAGGGAAGTCTCAAGCGTAGCGAACAGAGATCCAGCGCCCCGCCGGCACCGCCAGCGGGGCGAACTGTTATATGCAACTCCTAATTTTCACAGTCTTGCCCCGTTTCTGTCATCATGTCGAAAAGAAACGTGCTTAGAAGCCCCGTTGTCGAAGCCGGCAGGGGTTTGGAATCGCAAGCGGACGGTGCTCTGGAAGAGGCCGATTTTTTGTGAGGAACCGAATGTCGGGCTTGGCGTTTGTGAGCCGGGGCTAGGGCCATCCCAGGAATGACGTTCGTCTTCCACCCGGACTCGAGTTCGCGCACAGGAGACTGAACCATGCAGAAACAGGTCGTTGAATATGCAGGCGTTCCGGTTGGAATTCTGGTCCCGGACTCCGACCGCCTGAAGTTTATCGCCGTCAAGTTTCATGTCCATGACCTCGACGAGCACCACTTCGATTCCGCCAGCGACGTGAAGGCGGCGATCCGCAAATTGCTGAACGAGAAGACGCCGGCCGAATACTACGGCTGATCACCAGCCGGGCGGCTCGCTCCGCCATGTCAGTGAAATTTACCCTGAGTTGCATTGGCCCCTGATAATCAGGGGCTTTTTCATTGCCTGATCAGCTCTGGGGTACCTTCTGCCCCTGATCGGCGGGCGAGAACCGGGCGATGAGTTCGTGACGGTCGCCGGGATAGGTGAGTTCTACGCGGGTCAGGACGGCTGATGGCGAAAAGGTACGCCGCGTAATGACCAGGCAGGGCGTACCCTGCGCTATGCCGAGGGCGGTTGCCGCCTCGCCAGATGCCGCTGCCGCGCGGATGCGGTGCTCGGCGGTGCTCCAGGGAATGCGACCGAGAAGCCAGGCACCGGGTGCAGTGTCCGCGAAGTTTTCGCCGGCGGCTTCCGGCACGGCTGAAAGATTGATCAGCCGTTCCTCGAAGCAGAAGGGCAGGCGGCCTCCGGCATGAACTGCCGTCACGTGCAGGAGAGGCGCAGCATCGGCCATGTCGAACCAGTCGCGCTCATCGCGCCTGGCCTTTCGGATCTCGCGTGTCTTCAATTCGTACCGGTAGGCAAGTCCGAGGCTCTCGACCTCGAGGCGTATGTCGTGGATCTCCAGAACGGCGGAATGGGCACGTGGCTGGCTCACATAGGTGCCCGCTTTCCGCCGCCGCTCGATCAGGCCGGCATGGGCAAGATGCGTCAGGACCTTGTTCACCGTCATGCGCGAGCAGCCGTAATGGCTGGCGAGCTCGACCTCATAGGGAATACGGGTACCGGGCGCCCAGTCGCCGGACAGGATCCGGCCCTCGATTTCGTCGAGGATGCGCTGGTGAAGCGTCTTTTCCGGGGCCGCCGTCACGTCCTTCGCCACTCCTCGCGCTTGCTGATATCACCGGCTGTATAGAATTGTTTGGCCGGCAGTGGAAGCATCAGCCGGCGCGCGCCATCAGGCTCTGCATGGCCGAGCGGAACCGGGCGGAGATCGCGTCACGGCCACGATGCCGCCCGCCCTCGACCTGCTTACTGCCGCGCACCCAGACGCTGTCGACGCGGACGTTTTCCGCGAAGATCCAGCCATCGAGAATGTCATCGGCCTTCAGCCAGGGCGCATCCGCAATGTCCAGGGAGACGAAGTCGGCCGGCTTGCCGACGGCAAGGCCGCTCTCCGCGCCGAGTGCCGCACTTCCGCCAGCGGCCGCTTCCTGGAAAAGCGTTCTGCCGGTCGAGCGGTTTTCCGGAGCGATGACATTGCGGGACCGCGTGGCGAGGCGCTGCGCGTATTCCAGCTGACGCAGTTCGGCAGCCACCCCGATCAGCACGTTCGAATCGGAACCGATCCCAAAGCGGCCTCCGGCGGTGCGGAATGTCGGACCGTTGAAGATACCATCGCCGAGATTGGCCTCGGTGACCGGGCAGAGCCCCGCAACGGCGCCGGTTCGGGCAAGACGCCGCGTTTCTTCCTCGGTCATGTGCGTGGCGTGAATCAGGCACCAGCGATCGTTCACGGGCATGTTTTGAAGCAGCCATTCCACGGGCCGCAGGCCGGAAAAGGCAAGGCTGTCCTCCACTTCCTTCACCTGTTCGGCGGCATGCATGTGCACGGGCCCGTCAGTCATCATGCCGAGAAGCGCCTTAAGCTCCGGCCCTGTCACGGCCCGGAGGCTATGCGGTGCTATGCCCAGGATCGCGCCGGGCCGTTCCGAGACGAGGGCGCGGCAGCGGTCGAGCATGGCGGCAAATCCATCGAGCGTCTCGATGAAGCGGCGCTGTCCCGGAGTGGGTGGAAGACCGCCGAAATTCGAATGGGCGTAGAACACAGGCAACAGCGTCAGGCCTATCCCCGTTTCGTCGCAGGCTGCGGCGATGCGCGCCGCCATTTCTGCCCGGTCCGCATAGAGCGTGCCATCCGGCGCATGGTGCAGGTAGTGAAACTCGCCGACGCGGGTGAAGCCGGCTTCCAGCATGGCCACGTAGAGGCGCGTGGCAAACGCCTGCATCTCGTCCGGGCTCATCGAAAGCCCGAAGCGATACATCAGTTCGCGCCAGCTCCAGAAATTATCCTCAGCCGGTCCCCGCCGCTCTGCGAGGCCCGCCATGGCATATTGAAAGGCGTGGCTGTGGAGATTCGCCATACCAGGCACGACGACGGCATGGCGCTCGTCCGTGACTTGCGGTGAGGTGTCGGCTTGCAGGTTCGAGATCAGACCATCCGCCCCGACCGCGAGTCGTACATTCCTGGCCCAGCCCTCAGGAAGCAGCGCCTCTTTCGCAAATACTCCCGACATTCCGTCTCTCCCGATACCTCTTGCCAATCGGACTTATATGTATATACATAATATCCAGCCAAGGGAACGGTAAAAATGCACGAGCACGACATCAGCAGGAGCGGCAAGGCAGAAAGCCTCTGGAGGAACGTCCGGCTGGCGACGCTGAACCCGCATCATCAGGGTCTCGGCATCGTCGAAAAGGCCGCCGTCGTTGCCGGAGGTGGCCGCATTCTGTACGCGGGACCCGAAGCGGAGCTGCCCGCCCGCCTCAGGGACGCGGAGACCGTCGAGGACTGTGGTGGACGCTGGATGACCCCCGGGC
>CAMFHT010000267.1 GCA_945952245.1 uncultured Rhizobium sp.
ATGTCACCTATGGCAACCTCAACGGCCCCTCGATCATGACCGGCGAAAAGGCCTCAGACCACATCCTCGGCAAACAGCCGCTCGCCCGCTCCAACCAGGAACCCTGGATCAACCCGCGCTGGGAAACGAGCGACCGATGAGAACGGTTGCGGATCGATGAGAGTTTGCTTATAATCCCGGTTCGCCGGCGGAGCGCGAACTCCGCCGGCGGGTGACTTACTTACGGACTTCTACCCGCACGGTGATAAACCAGCCCGTGCGGGTAATCCGTAAAGTAAGAGTGATCGAATGCAGCTTTTGGCGCATTGTTTCATCTCCGGTTACGAAAGCAGGCTTTGTCCTGCCCCACGCCGAAACGCCCATTCGTTCGACTGCACCGCTGGCTCGGTACGGCTGCTTCGCTTTCGCAAGATGATCCTAATGGAATTCTTGCATTCGACTCAACTAAAATAATGTGAGCCGATGTGTTGCGGTGGCGGCGATCGCGCCTTATAATCCCGGATCGCTGGCGGAGCTGTAACTCCGCCAGCAACTTGCTTACTTCTCTACGAATGTAACCCGCACGGCTATCAGCCAGCCCGTGCGGGTTTTTCGTATCGTAAGCGTGATCGAACGCAGTTTCTTGCGCATCGGCTCACCTCCGGTTACGGGAGCAGGCTTTGTCCTGCCTCACGCCGGAACGCCCATTCGTCCGGCTACGCCTGCTGGTCAGCGCGGCTGCTTTGCTCTCGCCTCTTCACAGTACAGATGCGCGGATCAGAATGAAGGTCTGCATATAATTGCTATATTTAAATACAAAACACGATATATGCTTTTTTCTATAAAATATACTTATATTTTGCATTTGTTGACGTCCCTCTTCTTCCTTTTTATCTTCTTCTTATTGCAAGGAGATTCGCCCGATGCCCACACTTGTCGTTGATCTCTCCGAAGAGACCGCATGGCGGCTGGAGAGGCTTTGCCGCAAGAACAATACCTCGCCGGCTCAGCTGGCCGAGCAGGCGGTAGAGATCTTTCTCGATACGGAAGAGTGGCAGATCCGGGATATCGAGGCCGGGCTCAGCGATGCCAGGCACGGCAACTTCGTCTCCGAGGAGCAGGCGGGGCTTCTCTTCCGGCAATGGCTAGGCTGAGGCGGGAGGCTGATCCATGGCGCGCATCCGCTGGACGGACAAGGCCATCAACAGGCTGAAATTCATCAACGAATTCAAGACGAAGCAGGACCCGGCCTCGGCCCAGGCCGTGATCAACCGCATGCGCTATGCGGCGCTGGTGCTGGCGGACGAGCCGGAAATGGGGCGGCAGGGGCGCATCACCGGCACGCGCGAGCTGCATTTCTCCGACCTGCCCTATTCGCTCGCCTACAAGATCACCGAATGGGGCGTCGATATCCTCGCCGTGGTGCCGACCGAGCGTAAATGGCCGCTGGCGCTCTAGGGTTACCGCCAGTCGGTGCGCCGGCTCACGCCTCTTCCGGCACCGGCTCGCCCGCCACGGCTTCGTCGGCCATGCTGATGCCGTCGGCGATGGTCAAAGAGAAGAGCGCGGCGCGTTCGGCTTCCACCACCTTCTGGAACACGTGGCGGATTTCGCAGGAGACCTCGCCATCGCAGTCGTCGCAGCGGCGGTAGGCGGTAATCGAGAGGCAGGGCAGCGGCGCGAGCGGTCCGTCGATGATGCGCAGAACCTCGCCGAAGGTCACCTCCGCCGAGGGCCGCACCAGGAGATAGCCGCCCTGCTTGCCGCGCAGCGAGCGGACGATACCCTCCCGCTTCAGGTCGAGGAGGATCTGTTCCAGGAACTTCTTCGGTATGCTCTGGGAGGCCGCGATTTCAGAGATCTGGCGCGGCTGCTTCCCATCGCCGCGGGCGAGAGCGGAGAGCGCGCGCAGCGCATATTTTGCCTTCTGGGAAATCATCGGATCGGCCATCGAAAGGGAGGTTTCTCTGACCTCCATGAACTCGTGCCGGCTCTAGCGCAAATGCGGGGAAAACACAATTCTATAAGAGGTTAACGGCACTGGGCAATTCAGCGACCTCCGGGCGTTTTCAGCTTCGCCTCAATGCCTCTTGACATATCTCTACCAAGTTTATAGAGTTAACGCGGATGACCGTTGCCGCGCCTGTCCTTTCGACGGGGCGCACGATGCCTGTTTCGCATTGCAGCGAAACAAGGGTGAGATTTGCTCACCCCGGTGGTAATATCGAAAACCCATTTCCTGCCTTTTGCCGCCGCTGCTGCGATAATCCGTTCACGATGATGAGCAGGACTATCCCATGACCGCAGCCGCCCCCCTCTCCCCGGAATTCGCCCGTGAACTCGATGCCCAGTTGGGTGCCCTGTCGCTGGAGGAAATGCTGGCGACGGTGGCTTCGCTGCCGGGCCGCGCCGTCTTCACCACGTCGCTCGGCATCGAGGACCAGGTGATCACCGCCGCAATCGGCGAGCACCGGCTGGACGTCGACGTGGTCACGCTCGAGACCGGCCGCCTCTTTCCCGAGACCTTGGCGCTGATTGCGGAGACGGAAGAGCGCTACGGTCTCTCCATCCGCCGCTACCATCCCGATGCCGCCGACATCGAGGCCTATGCGGCGAAGTACGGCATGAATGGCTTCTACGAAAGCGTCGAGGCCCGCCATGCCTGCTGCGGCGTGCGCAAGCTGAAGCCGCTGGCGAAGGCGCTGGAAGGCGCGAGCTTCTGGATCACCGGTCTGCGCCGCGGCCAGTCCGGCAACCGGGCGACGACGCCCTTTGCCGAGTACGACGCCGAGCGCAACCTCATCAAGATCAACCCGCTCGCCGACTGGTCCATCGAGGACATCAAGGCCTTCGTGGAAAACCATGCGGTGCCCGTCAATCCGCTGCATGGCAAGGGCTATCCCTCGATCGGCTGCGAGCCCTGTACCCGCGCCATCAAGCCCGGCGAGCCCGAACGCGCCGGCCGCTGGTGGTGGGAGCAGGACGAAAAGCGCGAATGCGGCCTGCATGTTGCCGAAGCCAGCACCCTTTCCGAACCGGCCTGAGGCCGAAACCAGACTGCCCTTTCCTCGAGCCGCCAATCCTCCCAAGCGGCGCTGCCCGAGGCCCTGAACCGGAGTAACCCCATGTCGCAGAACCGCCCGGATATCGAATTGAAGAATCCGGTTACGAGCAAGCCGCCGCTCGATCCGCACCTGAAGGCGCTGGAAAACGAGGCGATCCACATCTTCCGCGAAGTCGCAGCCGAATTCGAGCGTCCCGTCATGCTCTATTCGATCGGCAAGGATTCGTCCGTGCTGCTGCATCTCGCACGCAAGGCCTTCTATCCCGGCCGCGTGCCCTTCCCGCTCCTGCACGTGAACACGGGCTGGAAGTTCCCCGAGATGATCGCCTTCCGTGACGAGATTGCCAGGCGTTATGATCTCGACCTGATCGAGCACAGGAACCCGCGCGGCGAGGCGGAGAACATCACCCCCTTCACCCATGGTTCGGCGCTCTACACCGACATCATGAAGACCGAGGCGCTGCGCCAGGCACTCGATGCCGGCCAGTATGATGCGGCCTTCGGCGGCGCGCGCCGCGACGAGGAAGCCTCCCGCGCCAAGGAGCGCATCTATTCCTTCCGCACGCCCGACCACAAATGGGACCCGCGCAACCAGCGCCCGGAGCTCTGGAACGTCTATAACGGCATGATCCGCCGCGGCGAGAGCGTGCGCGCCTTCCCGCTGTCGAACTGGACCGAGGTGGACATCTGGCGCTACATCCAGGCCGAGGACATTCTGCTCGTGCCGCTCTACTACGCCGCAAAGCGCAAGTTCGTGGAGCGCGACGGCATGCTGGTCTGGGCCGAGGACAGCCGCTTCGAGCCGCTGCCGGGCGAGCAGATCCAGGAGGATTACATCCGCTTCCGCACGCTGGGCTGCTGGCCGCTGACCGGCGCCATCCGCTCGCAGGCCTCCAACCTCGAAGAGGTGATCGCCGAGCTCGAGATTGCAACCGTTTCCGAACGCCAGGGCCGTGCGATCGACCGCGACCAGTCCGGCTCCATGGAAAAGAAGAAGCGTGAAGGATATTTCTGAGATGACCGCCCCCTCTGTAGCTCTCGCCGTGGACAATGCGGCCCATCCCCACGCTGACGCCGCGCCCGCCATGCGCGACACGCGGCCGCTCCGCCTCATCACCTGCGGCTCGGTCGACGACGGCAAGTCGACGCTGATCGGCCGCCTGCTCTGGGACACCAAGGCGGTGAAGGAAGACCAGGCCGCGACGCTGCACCGCGACAGCGGCAAGCAGAACGATCTCGGCCTGCCGGATTTCGCCCTGCTGCTCGACGGCCTTCAGGCCGAGCGCGAACAGGGCATCACCATCGATGTGGCCTATCGCTATTTCTCGACCGACAAGCGCTCCTTCATCGTGGCCGATACGCCCGGCCACGAGCAGTATACCCGCAACATGGCAACCGGCGCCTCGACCGCCGATCTCGCCGTGCTGCTGGTCGATGCCCGCGCCGGCATTCTGGAACAGACGCGCCGCCACGCCACCATTGCTTCGCTGATGGGCATCCGCCAGTTCGTGCTCGCGATCAACAAGATCGACCTCACCGGCTACGACCGCGACGGCTTCGACCGGATTGCTCATGAATTCAAGGAGTTCGCGCTCTCGCTCGGCATCCGCCAGGTCACCGCGATCCCGATGTCGGCGCTGAAGGGCGAGAACGTCGTCTACCGCGGCAAGGAAAACCTGCCCTGGTACGAGGGCCCGACGCTCGTCGAAACGCTGGAGCTCGCGACCGTGCGCTCTGCCCAGACCGTCGGCTTCCGCCTGCCGGTGCAGCGCGTCTCGCGCCCCGGCGAAAGCTTCCGCGGCTATCAGGGCACGGTGGCCGGGGGTTCGGTGAAGCCGGGCGACTCGGTTGCGATCCTTCCCTCCGGCATGATCGCCAACGTCACCAAGATCGTCACCTTCGACCTCGTGCGCAATGCGGCCGTTGCCGGCGATGCGATCACGCTGGTGCTGGACCGCCAGGTGGACGTCGCGCGCGGCGACATGATCGTCTCGCTCGAAAGCCCGCCGCAGCTCGGCCTCGCCTTCGACGCGCAGCTGGTCTCGCTGCAGCCCTCCGGCATCGATCCCGGCAAGCGCTACTGGCTGAAGAGCGGCTCCCGCCGCCAGCGCGTAACGGTCGCGCCGGCAAGCCAGCTCGACCTCAAGACCGGCAAGTGGCACCACCATGTGGAAGCGCTCGCCATGAACGCCATCGGCAAGGTGCACCTCAACTTCGACGAGCCGGCGATCTTCGATCCCTATGAGCAGAACCGCCTGACGGGCTCGTTCATCCTCATCGACCCCGACACCAACAACACGGTGGCGGGCGGCATGATCACCGCCAAGCGCGCCGATATCGGCGGCATCCATGCCGGAGACCGCCGCGTCATCCTCTCGCTCCCGGCCGACCTCGCCGACCAGCTGATGGCGACCGAAGCCTTTGCCAACCGCCGCGACGAGGTGGAAGTCCGCCGCACCACAGCCGGCCGCGCCGCCGAGCTGCTCGACGATATCGACGGGTGAGTTTCCCTTCCCGTCGTGCTCCCGCTAGCCGCCCTCCGGGGCGGCTTTTTTTGCTTTACGACCTGGCATCTCTGCGATTGTGCACAGCTGCCTGTTTTGGTGTCGGCGATGGTACCCCCCTCTGTCCTGC
>CAMFHT010000268.1 GCA_945952245.1 uncultured Rhizobium sp.
GGAGCACGCAGCCGATCTGCTATCTGCAGGATCTCTTCGTCGATCCGAAGGCCCGGGGCGGCGGTCTTGCGAAGAAGCTGATCCTCGCCTGCGAGGAGGATGCGAAGGCAAGCGGCGCGTTCCGTCTCTACTGGCAGACGCAGGAATACAATGCGCCGGCGAGGTCGCTTTACGACACAATTGTTCCGCGTTCCTCCTTCATCGTCTACCGGAAAAACATATGATTTGCGCATGCCTCGCTCGCAGCCAAACGCCTTCGGGGCCGGTCGCAAGGAAGGAATTGCAATCCGGAACCGGCGGGCATAGGACAAGCTCATGAACCAGAGTTTCTTTTCCGCACTTCCCGAGTTCAGGCCGGGCTCCGTCTGGCTGGTCGGCGCCGGCCCGGGCGATCCCGGTCTGCTGACGCTGCTTGCCGCCAAGGCGCTCTCGGAAGCGGACGTGATCGTGCACGACGCTCTGGTCAATGACGAATGCATGAGGCTCGCCAAGCCCGGCGCGAAACTGGAATTTGCGGGAAAGCGTGGCGGCAAGCCCTCTGCCAAGCAGCGCGACATTTCGCTGCGCCTGGTCGAGCTCGCCCGTGCCGGCCATCGCGTCCTTCGTCTGAAGGGCGGCGATCCCTTCGTGTTCGGCCGAGGCGGCGAGGAGGCTCTGACGCTCGTCGAGAACGGCGTTCCCTTCCGCATCGTGCCGGGCATCACGGCGGGAATCGGCGGCCTTGCCTATGCCGGCATTCCGGTCACTCACCGCGAGGTGAACCATGCGGTCACCTTCCTGACCGGCCATGACTCCTCAGGCGTCATTCCCGACCGCATCGACTGGGATGCGATCGGCCGCGGGTCTCCCGTGATCGTCATGTACATGGCGATGAAGCATATCGGCCAGATCACGTCGAGCCTGATCAAGGCCGGGCGCCGTCCGGACGAGCCGGTCGCCTTCGTCTGCAATGCCGCGACACCAGAGCAGAGCGTGCTGGAAACCACGCTTTCCGAAGCCGAGGAGGCCGTAGCCCGCTCCGGCATCGAGCCGCCGGCGATCGTCGTGGTCGGCGAGGTCGTGCGGCTTCGACCCTCGCTCGACTGGCTGGGCGCACTCACAGGCCGCAAGCTTCTGCCGGATCCCTTCGCGCCGTCAGAGACGAAGGTGTCGGCATGAGCGGTATCCTGATCGCCGCCCCGTCTTCCGGTTCCGGCAAGACGACGGTGACATTGGGTCTTCTGCGGGCGCTCCGGAACCGGGGCGTCAAGCTTGCTCCCGGCAAGGCCGGCCCCGACTACATCGATCCCGCCTTTCATGCGGCGGCGAGCAGCGCGCCCTGCCTGAACTTCGATCCCTGGGGCATGCGCCCCGAGCTTCTGCTCGCCAATGCCACGCTGCATGCCTCCGGCGGCAAGATGCTGGCCATCGAGGCCATGATGGGCCTCTACGACAGCGCCGTCGACGGCACGGGCTCGCCGGCCGATCTCGCCTCGATCCTCGGGCTGACGGTCATCCTGGTGGTCGATTGCCGGGGCATGTCGCATTCGGTTGCAGCGCTCGTCGGCGGTTTTGCCAACCACCGGGTCGATACGCGCATAGCCGGCGTCATCCTGAACCGGGTTAACTCCGACCGGCACGAGAAGATGCTGCGCGACGCGCTGGACGCGATCCGCATGCCGGTGCTCGCCGTTCTGCGCTCCTCCAAGGAGCTCGCCCTGCCGGAACGGCATCTCGGCCTCGTGCAGGCGGGCGAACACGGCGAACTCGAGGCCTTCATCGAGAAGGCCGCGGCCGCCGTCAGCGTCAAGGCCGACTTCGACCGCATCGTGGCGGCCTCCAGGCAGGTGCCGCAGCGGGCCTCCGATGCCAACATTCCGCGGCTCCAGCCGCTTGGCCAGCGCATTGCGGTTGCCCGAGACATGGCCTTCGCCTTCGTCTACGAGCACATGCTGCTGGGCTGGAAGCGGCGAGGGGCGGAGATCAGCTTTTTCTCGCCTCTGGCAGACGAAGCGCCGGACCCGCAGGCGGACGCGATCTATCTTCCAGGCGGCTATCCCGAACTGCATGCGGCAAGACTTGCCGCCAACAGCCATTTCCTCGTCTCGGTCCGCCAGGCGGCAGAGCGCGGCGTGCGCGTCTTCGGCGAATGCGGCGGCTACATGACGCTGGGTGAGGCCATCATCGATGCGGCCGGCGTCCGCCACGCGATGCGTGGCCTGCTGCCGCTCGTCCCCCCTTTCGAGAAACGCAAGCGCCATCTCGGCTATCGGCACCTGACGCCGCTTCCGGGTTCGCCATTCGGCGAGCCCATGCGCGGGCACGAGTTCCACTATGCGACCATCGTTTCCGAAGGCGATGCGGACCGGCTGTTTTCGGCGCGCGATGCGGCAGGCAACGACCTCGGCGGTGTCGGCCTCGTGAGCGGCACGGTCTCGGGCTCCTTCATGCATCTCGTCGACATCGAAGGCGATCCGCGGAGGAAGCGGCGGTGATCCAGTCCTCCCCGGTCTCGATTGCGCCCATCCTGCATGGCGGCGGCGTGACGGAAGCGGCCCGCGTCCATGGCGGGGAAATCGGCGGCTGGCTCGATCTCTCGACCGGCATCAACCCCAATCCCGTGACGCTGCCGGCCATCCCCGCGGAAGCCTGGCACCGCCTTCCCGACCGTCACCTGACCGACTCTGCGCGAGAGGCGGCGAAGGCCTATTACGGCGCGGAAGCCTGCCTGCCGCTCGCAGTGCCCGGCACCCAATCCGTCATCCAGCACCTGCCGAAGCTTGCCGTGCCCGGACGTCCCGTTGCCGTGCTCTCGCCGACCTATGGCGAATATGCGCGCGTGCTGGCCGAGGCCGGCTTCGCCGTGGAGGCCATTGGCGGGCTGGACGCGGTGCGGCCGGAGCATGGCCTCGTCGTCGCCGTCAATCCGAACAATCCCACCGGTCGCATCCTGCCACGCACGCAACTCCTTGCTCTCACCGAGGAGCTCGCGGCGCGGGGAGGGCGGCTGCATGTGGACGAGGCCTTCGCGGATGGAGAGGCCGCGGAAAGCGTGTCCGCCGATGCCGGACGCGTGCCGGGGCTGACCGTCTTCCGCTCCTTCGGGAAGTTCTTCGGGCTTGCCGGCCTCAGGCTCGGCTTCGTGCTGGCGGAGGAGGGGATACTCGCGACATTCGCGAACTGGCTCGGCCCCTGGCCCGTTTCCGGGCCGGCGCTCGTCATCGCATCTACCCTGATGCGGGAGGATACGTCCGCAATCCGGACCCGGATCGCCGAGCGGTACGGGGCGCTGGAGCGGGTGCTGCAGGGAGCGGGTCTCCGCATCGCTGGCGGCGCAGGTCTCTTCGCACTGGTGGATCATCCCGAAGCGGGCAGACTGCACGATCATCTCTGCCGCCACCATATCCTCGTCCGCAAATTCGACTATAACAGCCGCTGGCTTCGCTTCGGTCTGGCCCCCGATGCCGAGGCGGACAAGCGGTTGGCACGGGCCCTTTCGGACTACTCGGCGTGAGCGGACATTTCCTTCTTCTCTTCCTCGCTCTCGTCATCGATCGTGTGGTCGGTGATCCCGACTGGCTCTGGCGGCGCTTTCCGCACCCCGTCGTTTACTTCGGCAAGGCGATTTCCATTGCCGACACGCGTTTGAACGATCCCGCACTGTCCTTCGAAGCGCGCAAGCGCAATGGCGTCATCGCGATCATCCTGTTGCTCGGGTTGAGCATTCTGGTGGCGCTGGCGCTGCGGCCGCTCTTCCACCACCTCGGCCTGTTCGGCTTCCTGCTGGAGGCGGTGCTTGCCGCCATTCTCCTTGCGCACAAGAGCCTTGCCGATCACGTGGGCGCGGTGGCCGACGGGCTCAGGAACGAGGGACTTGCGGGTGGCCGGCGTGCCGTGTCCATGATCGTCGGGCGCGATCCGGAGACGCTGGACGAACCCGCCGTCTGCCGTGCGGCGATCGAGAGCCTTGCGGAAAACTTTTCCGATGGCGTGGTCGCCCCCGCCTTCTGGTTCGCGGTCGCAGGGCTTCCCGGGCTCTTCGCCTACAAGATGCTGAACACCGCGGACAGCATGATCGGCCACAAGTCGGACAGGTACCTCGCCTTCGGCTGGGCCTCGGCCCGGCTCGACGACTGGGCGAACCTCATCCCGGCCCGTCTCTCCGTGCTGATCGTTGCCGCAGCCGCCTGGACGAGCCTCGGCTTTGCCGCCGCCCGTCATGCGGTCGGCACGGCGCTCCGCGATGCCGGCCTGCACCGATCCCCTAATTCCGGCTGGCCGGAAAGCGCCTTTGCCGGTGCCCTCGGCATCGGCCTCGCCGGCCCCCGCGTCTATGGCGGCACCCGGGTCTCGGAACCCATGATCAATGGCGCAGGCCGGGCTGAGCTCGGTGCCCAGGATATCGGCGATGCCGTCCGTCTGTTCGACAGGGCCGGGACGGTGCTGACCGTCCTCATTCTCGCGCTCGCCGTGCTCTCCCTGCCAGTACACTGATATCACGTACTTTTTCTGGGCCATTTACCACAACCCACGGTCAGTACTTTACATTTAGAATTCACTAACGTAACTAATTTCTTAGCAATATCTAATTCAGACAATTTTAATGTCTGACATTAGTTTCAAAAAGAGAAAAATCGGGAGAACGGAACAATGGCATTCAAGATTATCTCGGGCCTGGTGCAGAACGGCAGCAATGGTACCGATGCGTCGATCCTTGGCGATGGCAACGACATCGTGCGGACCGCGGGCGGTGACGATGCGGCATTCGGCATGCTGGGCAATGACCAGGTGCTCGGCGGCGCAGGGGACGACTCGCTGTATGGCGGTGCCGGCAACGACCGCGTCGAAGGTGGTCTCGGCAATGACCACGTCTGGGGCGGCGACGGCAACGACATCCTCTACGGCCGCGAAGGCGACGACATCCTGGAGGGCGGCGCGGGCAACGACTGGCTGAGCGGCGGCAAGGGCGACGACACGCTGATCGGCGGCGCTGGCAACGATGTCTTCTTCTTCGGGGTGGAGAACTATCAGCGCGTGATGAACTTTGGCGCCCAGCTCGGCAACGACACGATCATGGACTTCACCCGTGGCGAGGACAAGATCGACCTCTCGCAGGTCTTCATGCGCATGGACGACGACAGCGTGAACAACTTCCTCGATGCCGTCGAGGGGCTGGTGACGCAGGGCACGACGAAGGTCACCGAGACCACCAAGGTCGGTGGCAAGAACCAGTCGAAGCTCGTCGACTATTCGACCGAGACCTATCAGGGCACGGACGTGACCCTCAACACGGGCAAGGTCACCGACAGTGTCCACAAGACCGTCACCTACACGACGCAGCTCGGCGAATCCTCCGGCGACATTTCGGAAGTCACCACCGGCAGCTTCGACATGCAGACGAACAACGGCGACATCTTCCACTTCGACGTGACGGCGACCAACATTGCCGGCCAGAAGTCGCTGATCATCGCATTCAAGAACCTCTCCAATCCGGACGATCAGGGCGCGACCATCACGCTCAAGGGCGTCTCCGACATCGGCCGCGAGGACTTCATCCTCGACAAGACCAAGGTCGCCCACGGCAGCGATGCTTCGGACAGCATGGACTATTCCGGCATTACCGGCGACAAGGGCGTGAAGGCCTATGGCTATGCCGGCGAC
>CAMFHT010000269.1 GCA_945952245.1 uncultured Rhizobium sp.
GTATAGAACAGCAGTTTCTGTGCCTTCATCGGGGAGAAGTCAGACCGAGCCTCGCGGAAAGAGCGCTGAAGAAGGCTGTTCAGCACATGCCGCACATTGAACAAGACGAGCCCTCCTTCCTTTTAATTTAAGCGATTCTTAATATCCGTTTGAGTGCAATCTTGCAAGCCCTCCCCTCCAGCCTGACGCAAGACGGTGTCCTTACACCTCGCTCCACTTTCTGGAGCGTGATCAATGGCAGCCCTGCTGGACAAGGCCTTCGACCAATATAACCGGGGCGATCTGAAGATCGCGCTGGCGACCTTGCGTCGGCTCCTTCAGCAGGAGCGGCGGAACCTCAATGCGCATCTGCTCGCCGGCACGATCCACGAGCAGCAGGGCAATCTTCTCGAAGCCGCCGGCTTCTTCCTGAGCGCGATCCCGCTATCCGGCGACCGAAGGCGCGATGTCGGGCTGAGGGCCGCCTCGCATTTTCTCTCCGTCGGCGCGTCCGACAAGGCGCTTGCCGCACTCCTTGCTCTCCACCCGCACCTGCCCGACGACGTCGACGTGGTGCACGGGCTCTGCAGTCTCTACCGCGAGGCCGGCGATTACCAGGCAGCCCTGCCCTATGCGCTGAAGCTCTCCGAGATCGCCGTCAACATCGGCAACCTGCTCAATGCAGGCATCGTGCTTTCGGGACTCAATCGTTTCCAGCAGGCCCTGCCGCTTCTCAAGAAGGCCTGGGAACTGCAGCCGGACGAGCGGCTGGCACTCTCAGAGCTCTTCTGGTGCGCTGCCAATCTCTGCGATTTCGACCTGTCGGACCGGCTGCAGGCAGAGCTGGAAGCGGGTTATGCCCGCGAGGGCGCCAATGCCGATATCCGCGAAAACGCCTTCCGCGCGCTCTGCTGGTCGTCCGACGAGCGCTACCACATGCGGACGGCGCAGCTGACGGCAGAGCTCCTCTTTCCGCCCGTCGCCGACAAGCCCGCGCTTCGCCCGGTCGCAGGCCGGAAGATCCGCATCGGCTATGTATCCAGCGATTTCTACGATCATGCCACCATGGCGCTCTTTGCCGGCGTGCTCGAAGCCCATGACAGGGACAGCTTCGAGATCTACGGCTTCTGCCACACGGCGCTGGGTGCCCGGCAGGGTCCGATGCGGGAGCGCTTCGTGGCCGCCGTCGATCACGTGGTCGATATCCTAGCGCTGGACGACGACAAGGCCGCGGCGGCCATCCGCAAGGCGGGAATCGATATCCTCGTCGATCTCAAGGGTTTCACGCTCGGCGGGCGGCTCGGCATCTTCACCCGGCGTCCGGCGCCGGTGCAGATCACCTATCTCGGTTTTCCGGGCTCCGTCTCGGGCGTCGGCATGGATTACGCCATCACGGATGCCGTGGTGACGCCCCCTTCCTCCGAACCCTTCTACGAGGAACGGCTGCTGCGCATGCCGGTCTCCTACCAGTCGAACGACCGCAACCGCCCCCGCGTGCAGCGTCCCGCATCCCGCGCGGCCTTCGGCCTGCCGGAGGAAGGGATCGTCTTCGCCGCCTTCCACCAGGCGCAGAAAATCCGCTCCGGTCCGTTCCGGGCGTGGATGGAGGTGCTGAAGGCCGTGCCCGGCTCCGTGCTCTGGCTGATGGGCCAGGAACCGCTGGCGGAGCTCAATCTCAGGGCCGCGGCCCTTGCCGAAGGCGTCGAAGCCTCACGTCTCGTCTTTGCGCCGAAGGTCACGTTGACGGCGCATCTGGAGCGGCTCACCGCCGCCGACATTGCCCTCGATACCGGCCCCTATAACGGCCATACCACGACCTCTGACGCGCTCTGGTGCGGCGTACCGGTCGTGAGCTTCAAGGGCACGAACTTCGCCGGCCGCGTCAGCGAGAGCCTGCTGCGTGCCGTCGGTCTGCCGGAGCTCGTCGCTCCGGATCTCGCTTCGTTCGCCCGCCTGGCGAGCGATCTGGCGCAGGACGGGAACCGCCTTTCCGTCCTGCGCCAATCTCTCATCGCCGCACGCGATACATCCCCGCTCTTCGATACGCCGGGCTTCACCCGTG
This sequence comes from uncultured Rhizobium sp., assembly GCA_945952245.1. Lineage (GTDB taxonomy): Bacteria > Pseudomonadota > Alphaproteobacteria > Rhizobiales > Rhizobiaceae > Gellertiella. The sequence continues at coordinate 2,042 of CAMFHT010000269.1, forward strand.
CGCTCGAAGGGCACTTCCGGGATGTCGTCGGAGCCTGAGCCTCAAACCTTCCCGACCACCTTCAGCGCAAAGGCGTATTCCAGCGCCGTCTCTTCCAGACGCTGGAAGCGGCCGGAGGCGCCGCCATGGCCGGCGTCCATGTTGGTTTTGAGCAGGAAGGGCTGATCGGAGGTGGTGTGGTCGCGCAGCTTCGCCACCCATTTCGCCGGCTCCCAATAGGTCACGCGCGGATCGGTGAGGCCCGCGAGCGCGAGGATCGGCGGATAGGGCTTCGCGCCGATATTGTCATAGGGCGAATAAGCGGCCATCCACTGGTACTGCTCAGGCGAGGTGATGGGGTTGCCCCATTCCGTCCACTCCGGCGGGGTGAGCGGCAGCGTGTCGTCCAGAATGGTCGTCAGTGCATCGACGAAGGGAACCGCAGCAATCACGCCGCCGAATTTCTCCGGCGCGAGGTTGACGACCGCTCCCATGAGAAGCCCACCCGCCGAACCGCCTTCTGCGACGATGCGGCCGTAAGAGGTGAACTTTTCCGCGACCAGATGATCGGCAGCGGCGATGAAATCCGTGAAAGAATTCATCTTGTTCGCCATCTTGCCCTGTTCGTACCATTCATAGCCCTTGTCCTTGCCGCCGCGGATATGGGCAATAGCATAGACGAAGCCGCGGTCTGCGAGCGACAGCGCATTGGTGGAGAAGCTCGCCGGAATGGTCATACCGTAGGCGCCGTAGCCATAGAGCAGGCAGGGTGCGGAACCATCGAGCGCCGTCTCCTTGCGGTAGAGCAGCGTGACCGGCACCAGCGCGCCATCCTTCGCCGGCGCAAACACGCGGCGGGTGACGTAATCTTCCGGATCATGGCCGGAGGGCACTTCCTGCGTCTTCAGCAGCACCCGCTCGCGGCTCACCATGTCGTAGTCGTAGAGCTGCGAGGGCGTCGTCATCGAGGAATAGGAAAAGCGGATGACGTTGGTATCATATTCCGCCGAGCCGTAGAGGCCGAGCGAATAGGCCTCTTCCGCAAAGGCGATCGGGTGCTCCTCCCCGGTCGTGCGGTCCCTGACGATGATGCGGGGCAGGCCGTCGCGGCGTTCCAGCCAGACGAGATGGCGGGCATAGGCGTGATGGTCGAGAATGAGGCGGCCCGGCTCGTGCGGCACGAGCTCCTTCCAGTTCGCCCGTTCCGGCGCGGAAGCGGGCGCGGTCATGATCTTGAAGTCCTTGGCGCCATCCGTGTTCGTGAGAATGAAGAATTCCGCGCCGCCCGGCTCTACCGAATATTCGTGCTTCGCCTCGCGGGCGGCGACGAGCTTCGGCCTGGCCGCAAGATCCGCCGTCGGGATCACCATGACTTCGCTGGTCTCGTGGTCGGCCACCTGGATGAAGATGTAATCGTCGAGCATCGAGCCTTCGACCGACATGAAGAAGGCGGCGTCCTCCTCCTCGTAGACCAGCCGGTCGTCCGCCTGCGGCGTGCCGATCACGTGGTGGAAGACCTTCGAGGGACGGTGGTTTTCGTCCTGGAGCGCATAGAAGAAGCTCTTGCCATCCGGCGCGAAGACGCCGCTGCCGGCGGTGTTCTCCACCCGGTCGGCAAGGTCCTCGCCGGTCGAGAAATCACGGATGCGGATGGTGTAGAATTCGGAGCCCTTGTCGTCATAGCTCCAGAGGCCGAAGCGATGGTCCGGCGAATGGTCGAAATCGCCGAGGCTGAAGAAGGGCTTGCCCTCCCCCTCGCTGTCGCCGTTCAGAAGGATTTCCTTTTCCCCGCCATCGCGCGGCGTGCGGAAGAAATGCGGATATTCGCCGCCGGTGACATGCAGCGAGCCGTAGGCGAAAGGCCCGTCGCGCCATGGAACGGAGCTGTCGTCCTCCTTGATGCGGCCCTTCATTTCGGCGAAGAGCTCCTTCTGCAACGCCTCGGTGTCGGCGAGCGCCGCCTTGGCATAGGCGTTCTCCGCTTCCAGATGGGCGCGGATCTCCGGCTCCAGGATCGAGGGATCGTGGAACATTTCCTGCCAGTCCTCCGCCCTCAGCCAGGCGTAATCGTCAGTCCGGGTAAAGCCATGGTTCGTATAGGTGACGGGCTTCTTGGCGGCGCGGGGCGCGGACGGCAGGTTCTTGAAAAGGGACAAGGCTGTTCTCTCTAAAGATGGCGCACGGACGTGCTTTGAAAAAGGTCTCCTTGAAATAAGCCCAGCCGGCGGCAGGTTCAAGCCTGCCGGGCGCAGCTCGTAAAACCGGCTTCCTGTCAAGAGAGAACGAAACGCCGACGCAAGCCTCGCGCAAGCTTAAAAGGTTAACAAATACTTAACCAAGCTCGAACAGCGAGAACGCCGATGCGTATCGATAGTGGCCTTCAGGGCTATTATTACGACCAGGGCCGTTTCAAGCGGCCAGACATAGACGGGGATGCAGACGCCCCGCAGAGCCCTGCTGCCCAGCCGCAGCGGGCACAGCAGCCCTTTGCCCCGCTCGTCGAGAGCAGTGCCGTGCTCTCTTCCTCCCTTTCCAGCGCCCTCTGGGCCCTTGAAACCCGCGACCGCGCCGGCCGCGGCCAGCTGACCTCGAACCTGCCACTGAAGGGCGCCTCCGACGACGAGACGGCCGGGCTGGTGAACGCCTTCTACCTGCAATATTCCGACGACGAGGAAGTGCTGCCGGCCTGATCGCCCGCATGTCCTTCTGCTGCCCCGGGGCTGCCTCCTCTCCGCATGACCGCGGGCGATGGATGGGTGGCCCTTTCCGGCTTTTGCGCTTGGCCTCCGCGCGGCCCCGAACACGCAGCCGGCGGGGCTTGACAGTTAAGATCTGATGAAGCATGGTCGCCGCATGATGACGAAGCTCAACCACGCGCAGAAGTATTTTTGGCTGTTCCGATAGGAGCGGCCCCGCGTCATCATGACCCGAACAAGCCGCCTCCAGGGCGGCTTTTCTGTTTCCGGGAAACCGTCCTGATACACCCCATCGAAGGACGAGACCGATGAACGAAATGACCCCGCACCGCCCGCCTGTCGTGACGATCCGCGCCGTGCGCCGCGACGACCTTTCCGACCTTGCCACCATGGTGGCCGAGCTTGCCGCCCATCATGGGGAGGCTTCCCATCTCCGGGCCGAAGCGCTGGAACGCGACCTCTTCGGTCCGCTGCCCTGGGTGCGCGGGCTCGTGGCGGAAGCAGACGGCGCGCTCATCGGCTTTGCGCTGCTGACGCCGCAATACCGGGCGGCGGAAGGGGCGCGTGGCCTCGAGATCAACCAGCTCTACGTCCGCCCTGCCTATCGCAGCCATGGCGTCGGCCATAATCTGGTGGCGATTGCCCGGGAAGAAGGCCGGCGGCTCGGCTGCGCCTACATCACCGTCGGCGCCACCACCGGCAATTTCAAGGCCCACCGCTTCTACGAAACCCTTGCCTTCACGCCTCGTCCCGTGACCGGCATGCGGTTCCAGCAGGCGCTGGCGGGGTGATTGAGCTTATGGCGAGCGAGGAGTTTGTTGAAGCCATACCCCCTCTGCCACACTGTAGACATTGGCGATGGTACCCCCCTCTGTCCTGCCGGACATCTCCCCCTCAAGGGGGGAGATC
>CAMFHT010000270.1 GCA_945952245.1 uncultured Rhizobium sp.
GGTAGACGTCGATGTCGCTGTTGCCCGCGGCAAGCCAGAGACGATACTGGCCGAACTGGTCGGTGGTCGAAGCCGGCATCGGAACGACGGTGACCTTGTTGCCGGTCTTTTCTTCCCAGGGCTTCACGATCTGCTTGAAATATTCGAGGTCGTTGCCGACGGCACCGGACACGAACGTGACTTCCTCGGCCATGACCGGGGTCACGAAAAGCCCTGTTGCCAGAACAACGCCCATTGCAGAGCCCGCAATGAGGCTCTTGATCCTTATCGTCATGAAATTTTCCTCCCGTTAGATGGACAGAAACCCTGTCCAAACCGCCCGTTGCAGGCTCCCTCCCGCAATCCGAAACGTTTCGGAAAGCTAGCTTGAACTGCTCGCTTGTGTCAAGGGCCGTTCAATGGCCGGAGCCCACAATCTAACCTTGCGCGCTGGCCCGAACTTTCAACGGTGCTGTGGAGGATCTTTCGATGAATTCGTGCCGCGCCACTTCCTGGATTTCGGCGAGCGGCCGGTGCGCGATGGCGCCGGTCAGGAACTCTGCGAGTGGCGGCCAGCTGCGGCTCAGCGGCGAATGGGTGACGCTGAGTGGCGGTGAAAATTCCGCGGGCTCGGTATTCGGCAGCGCATCGTCATGGGCAATGACCGAAACGTCGCCCGGAATGGAAAGGCCGAGCGAGGCGAGCGCCCGGTAAGCCCCTTGCGCGATCGAGACATTGCTGCAGAAGAGCGCGGTTGGCGGGTCGGGCTGGCCCATCATGTCGAGCGCCGACTGGTAGCCGAGCTCCTCGGTCATTGCGCCGTTGCGCACCAGGGTCTCATTGAAGGGGATGCCGGCTTCGGCAAGCACCTTGCGGTACCCTTCGAGGCGGGCGCGGGAATAGGTGAAGTGCGCAATGCCGTTGATGAGACCGATCCGCCGGTGCCCGAGGTCTGTCAAACGCTTTACGGCGTCAACGGCCACGAATTCGTTGTCGATGTCGAAATGCGGGTAGTTCGTATGGCTCGGCATGCGGCCATGCACGACAAAGGGGATCTTGCGGCTCGCAAGGAAGGCGATGCGCGGATCGTTCACCATCGGCTTGGTGATCACGAAACCGTCGAGCGCACCGATGCCGACGAGTTTCTGGTAGACGGCGATGATGTCCTCGTCCGCCTCTGCCACATGCAGCACGAACTGCATGCCGCGGCGGGAAAATTCCGCGGAAAGGCCTGCGACGATCTCGAAGAACAGGAAGTCGGAGGTGAAGCCCGGATATTTCTGCTCCACCAGCGCAACGATGCCCGACCGCCCGGACACGAGCTTGCGGGCGGAGATGTTCGGCTCGTAGCCAAGCGAGGATGCCGCATCCTTCACCCGCCGGCGGGTTTCCTCGTTCACGTCGGAATGATCGTTGAGCGCACGGCTGACCTGCGTGACCGACAGGTTGACGGAGCGGGCGACATCCTTGAGCGTGACCATTCGACTTCCAGTTCTCAGCGGGCCAGCAGACGACGCCCTTGCGCAGCCCCGGCCTCCCGGTCTGGCAGACGGCAGCCGGGCGAAGGGGATTTGAAACAACGGAACGGGCCGGAAAGCAAGCTCCCGGCCCGAAAATCGATCAAATCCACGGGAAGCGGCCGATGGCGTACCGACCGCCTTGTCCTGTTACTGGGTGAGGCGGTTCGAAAGCTTCGAGGTCTTGGCCGCGATCGACTGGAAGGCCGCCACCAGCTGCACCACGTTTTCGGCCTCGAAGGCATAGCTGCTGCCACTGGCGCAATAGGCGAGCAGCGCCTTGCCGTTCGCCGGGGCGGAGAAGGCGACGGTATAGATCTGGATGCCGTTCTTCTTCGCGGTATCGCAGAGCGCCTTGGTCGAGGTGTCGATGCTGGCACTGTCGTTTGCGCCGTCCGTCATGAAGACGATGTACTTGGCCGGCACCAGGCCGGTCTTGGCCATGTGGGCGGCATTTTCGGTCGTCGCGGTCAGGGCATTGTAGGCGATCTGCAGGGCCGGTGTCGAATTGGTGCTCCCGCTTGCGGTCAAGGCGTTGACATAGGTGGTCGTCGTCGTCGTGCCCCAGGCGAGCGGCGAAGGCGTGTTGGCGTTCGAGCTGTAGGAGACGGCGCCCGTGCGGATGAGCTCGCGGTCCGGATCCAGCTTGTCGAATTCCGCGGCGAGCGCCGACACCGCCATCTTCAGCGAGTCGATCTTCTTGACGTAGCAGGGACTCTGGTAAGTTGCCTTCGGCCAGTTGGCTTCGTAATAGTTGTTGCAGGCGGACTGCTTGGTGTCGATCGTGGAGGTAACCCACTGCATCGAGCCGGAGCGGTCGAGCGCGAGATACATCGAGATCGGGTTCTTCGATTCCGTCGAGCTCTCCGCCGTGCCGCTGGCGGAAACAACCGCGGTCGAGCGGCCGAGAAGGACCTGCAGACCGGACAGCTTGACCGTGTAGTTCGCGGTCACCTTTACCGTGAAGCTCTTGGCATTGTTGGAGAGTGCCTTCTGCCCCACGTCGACGGCGGGAGATTCGAGATTTTTCTTGTCGTCGGCGGTGATGCCCATGTGGCCGGCGATGAACGAGGCTGCCAGCGCCTTGGCATCCTGCTCGGGCGCGCCCTTGGCGGCCATGGCGGAGGCTGCCGCAAGGGCAGCCGAATCCACGGCTTCCTGCAGGTTTCCGCGCACCCGGCTCATCTCCAGGAGGTCGACGGCAAGGCCGGCGGCCATCAACAGGGCCGGAAGCACGAGCGCGGTCGTGAACGCGAAGTTGCCGTCACGCGAGGCGTAGAAGGATTTGAAAAAGGACTGCACGGGCCGATCCCCAATTCGGTACATGCCCCGTTTTTATATCCAATATATTTATATCGAATTATTATGATCTCTAAAATTTGTTATTTGTGTTTGGATAAACGACACAACCTTAACCGGGTCGGAGGCAAGCCAAAAAACTTGTTCGGTCATCTCCCTCTTTCTTTTTGAGGCATTCCACCCACAGCGCGCTTGACTTGCGCCCGTCCGTCGAGCCCCCTTGCAGACAGATTTGGCGGCGCGCCAAGATGCTGACTTCGCTTTGGTTTCCATACGGGAACGCGCGAGGCGCCATGGCAGCCGGGCAAGGAAACGCAAGAGGGAGAACGGCATGAAATCGCATGCACGCGTGGTGATCATCGGGGGCGGCATCATGGGGGTGGGCCTGCTCTATCACCTGGCGCTCGAAGGCTGGACGGACGTGGTCCTGGTCGAAAAGGGCGAGCTCACCTCCGGCTCCACCTGCCATGCGGCGGGCCAGTGCCCGCAGTTCACCACCTCGCTCAACCTCGCCCGCGTGCATCATTACGGCACCCAGCTGTATCCGAAGCTCGAGGAGCTGACCGGTCAGGCCGTTTCCTGGCACGGCTGCGGCGGCCTTCGCCTCGCCACCACCGACGAGGAGGTGAACTGGCTGAAATATGTCTACGGCGTCTCCAAGCTCGCCGGCTACGAGGGCGAGATCATCGGTCCCGAGGAAATCGGCAAGTACCATCCCTTCCTCAACACCGACGGCATCAAGGCCGCCTTCCACACGATCACGGACGGCCACGTGGCGCCCGCCGACGTCACCAATGCCATGGCGACCGGCGCCCGCAAGCTCGGCGCCGAGATCTACCGCCGCACCCAGGTCACCGACGTGAAGCTCCTGCCCTCGGGCGAATGGCTCGTCGTCACCGACCAGGGCAACATCACCTGCGAGCACGTGGTCAATTCCGCCGGTTCCTATGCGGATGTCGTCGGCGCCTGGTCCGGCCATAACGTGCCGATCGCCAACATGCTGCACCACTACCTCATCACCGAGCCGGTGCAGGAACTGATCGACCTCGCGCCCGAACTTCCCGTGGTGCGCGATCCCTGGAGCCATGCCTATCTGCGCGAGGAGACGAACGGCATCCTGATCGGTCCCTACGAGACCGCGACCGCCCATGTGTGCTGGGACGGAAAGCCGCCGGCCTGGGATTTCGAGAGCGAACTCGTCGCCCCCGAGCTCGACCGCCTCATGCCCTGGCTGGAAAAGGCCGGCGAGCGCTTCCCGCTCTTCAACAAGGCCGGCCTCAAATCCGTGATCTCGGGTGCGATCACCCATACGCCTGACGGCAACTACCTCTCCGGCCCGGCGCATGGCCCGCGGAACTACTGGATGCATTGCGGCGCCTCGATCGGCATCTGCCAGGGCGGAGGTGCGGGCAAATATCTGGCGCAGTGGATGGTGCACGGCCAGGCCGAGATCAACATGCGCGAATTCGATCCACGCCGCTTCGGCTCCGGCTGGGCGACCAAGGAATACACCGAGACGGTCTCGATCGAAGACTATCACAAGATGTACTACTGCTATAAGCCCGGCGAGCAGCACCATGTCGGCCGCGACCTCCGCAAGTCCTCGCTGCATGAAAAGCTGAAGGCGGAAGGCGCCCAGTTCAGCCAGGTCTATGGCTGGGAGCGTGCGCGCTGGTATGACCGCTCGGGCAAGGGCGAGAATTTCTCCTACAAGCGCAACAACGCCTTCGAGGCGGCACGCGAGGAAGCGCTCGCCGTTCGCGAGCGCGTGGGTCTCATGGACCTCTCGACCTTCTCCAAGTTCGAGGTCAAGGGCCCCGATGCCTATGCCTTCCTGGAGCGGATCTGCGCCAACAAGGTTCCGGCCAGGGACGGCGGCATCATCCTCGGCCATCTTCTGAACGCCAATGGCTTCATCGAATCGGAAATCACGGTCACCCGCCTTGCGGAAGACCATTTCTACGTGCTCTCCGCCGCCGTGGCGCAGGAGCATGACTACGACCAGATGGCCTGGCGGAAACTCGACAGCGAAAACGTCGAGATCACCGACGTCACCGACGCTTTCGGTGTCCTCGTGCTGGCGGGTCCGAAGGCGCGCGACGTGCTCTCCGCCTGCACCGGCGAAGACCTCTCCAATGCCGGCTTCCGCTGGCTGACGGGAAAGGTCGCGACCGTCGCCGGCGTTGCCGGCGTCCGGCTGCTCCGCGTCAATTATGTTGGCGAGCTCGGCTGGGAACTGCATTGCCCGATGGCCGAAATGCCGAGGGTCTTCGATGCCCTGATGGCCGCCGGCAAGCCGCACGGCATCGCCCTCTTCGGCACGCTCGCCATGAACTCGCTGCGCATGGAAAAGGCCTATCGCGGCTGGGGCTCGGAACTCACGACCGAGATCGACATGTACGAAGCCTCCATGGAGCGCTTCATTCGGACCGACAAAAGCGATTTCATCGGCCGCGAGGCGAGCCTGCGCCGCAAGCAGCAGGGCGAGCGCATGAAGCTCGTCTATATCGAGATCGACGCGACGGACGCGGATTCGCTCGGCAACGAGCCGATCTATGCGGGCGACGAGATCATCGGCCTCACCACCGGCGGCGCCTACGGCTTCGCCGTCGGGAAATCGCTGGCCTTCGCCTATGTCTCGCCTGACAAGGTGGCGCCCGGCACCGAGTTCGACGTGCTGATGTTCACCGAACGCCGCAAAGCCCGCGTGCTCCCGGATGTGGCGTGGGACTCGAAGAACGAGCGGTTGAGGGCATAACGGTTATCCGGGAGGCTGCGGGAAGTACCCCCCTCTGCCC
>CAMFHT010000271.1 GCA_945952245.1 uncultured Rhizobium sp.
AGATTGCCTCTTGTCTCGTGGGCTCGGAGATGTGTATAAGAGACAGGTCATGATCTGGCCGTTGATCTTGCGGGTGACGTCGACATCCTTCATGGCCGCACGCGGCGAATATCCGCCGGCAATGGCGATGGCGTTCTGGATGGTCATGCCCGGAACATAGGTATATTGTCCGGATTGTCCAACCTCGCCCATGACGAAAATCGAGCGGTAGCGGTCAACTTCGATGGAAACGTCGGGATCGCGCAGATAACCCTGCTGCAGCTTCTGCGCGATCAGCTTCTCGAGCTTCGGAAGCGAGGAGCCGCGTGCAGGAACCTGGCCGATCAGCGGGAAGGCGATGTAGCCGGCCTGGTCGACGGTGTAGGTATTGGACAGGCCTTCCTGTTCGAACACGGTGATGCGAAGGCGGTCGCCGGAATCCAGCGTATAGGGCTGGATCGTTGCCTCGTTGAAGGCGCGTCCCGGCGGGCTGTAGGACATGCAGCCCGGCAAGATCGCTGCCGCGGCTGCAAGCGCCGCCGCCATCAGATATCTCGGTTTTCCCGTTGCCATTGCCAGCGCCTGCTCCAACGCATGAAGTGATGCAGCCGTTATCGATCCGTTAGGGTTAATGCCCGGTAAATATCTGTCATTATTTATCAATATTCACCCGCAAAAAGCTATTAACGCCGGATTTACCACGCGCGTTTACCATCGCCGCGATCAGAAAAGGCGGAGTTGAGTATGCCTGAAAACATCGGCCATCAGCAGGACGTGGATATCGACCTGAGACAGCTTCTCGGTGCCATCTGGGACCGGAGGCTGCGTATCCTCGCCCTCACGGCCGGTGTCGCGGCCATCGCCTTCGTCGGCGCCAATATGGCGACCCCGAGCTATCAGAGCGAAGCGCGGCTGCTGATCGAGCCGCGTGCCTCCGCCTTCTCCAAGACCGAGCAGGCGGGGTCAGACACCCAGTCGCTGCTGGACGAGCTCAACATCGCCAGCCAGGTGCAGGTGCTCAGCAGTGCCGATCTCATCAAGATGGTGGCCAAGGAGCTGAAGCTCACCGGCCTGCCGGAATTCGACAAAAGCAATTCCACCTCGCAGAAGATCCTCAGGCTGCTGCATCTCAAGAAAGCGGACAATGCGCTTTCACCCGAAGACCGGGTGGTCGACAAGTTCGTCGAGAAGCTGCAGGTCTATCAGGTGGAAAAGTCCCGCGTGATCGGCATCCAGTTCACGTCGGAGGACCCGAAGCTCGCCGCCGCCGTGCCGAATGCGATGATGGCGGCCTATTCGCTGCTCGAAAGCGATGCCAAGATCGATTCCAATTTCGAGGCGACGCAGTGGCTGGAGCCGGAGATCGAGGGCCTGCGCAAGAAGGTGGAGGCCGCCGAGAAGAAGGTGGCCGATTACCGCGCCCAGAAGGACATCCCGCAGTCGAGCGATACCGGCTCGGTTGCGGCGCAGCAACTGAAGGACATCGGCGCCGAGCTCGCCAGGGTGAGGGCGGAGGGCGCCAATGCCAAGGCCCGCGCCGAGACCGTGCGCAACGCGCTGCAGACCGGCGGTGCGGTCGACACACTCTCCGACGTCGCCAATTCCGCGATGATGCAGAAGCTGAAGGAAACGGAATCGGGCCTGAAGGGCCAGATCGCCGATCTCTCGATCACGCTTCTCAACAACCATCCGAAGCTCAAGGCACTGCGCTCGCAGCTCGCCGCCGTGCAGCAGCAGATCCGGCAGGAGACGAGCAAGATCCTCTCCAGCATCGAGAACGAGGCGCGCGTGGCGACGCTCCGCGAGCAGGACCTGACCCGTCAGTACGATGCCGCGAAGGTGGACACCGCCCGCGCGACCGAGAAGGAAGTGGGCCTCAAGGCGCTGGAACGCGAGGCCAATGCGCAGCGCCAGCTGCTTGAGACCTATCTGTCGCGTTACCGCGAAGCCGCCTCCCGCTCCGGCAAGAATTCGAGCCCGGCGGATGCCCGCGTGATCTCCCGCGCCATCGAACCGCGCGAGCCGACCTTCCCGAAGATCCTGCCGATCACCATCATCGCCGGCCTTGCGACCTTCATCCTGAGCGCCGTCGTGATACTTCTGATGGAACTCTTCTCCGGGCGCGCGCTGAAACCGGCAGGCGCCATCATCCCTGCGGAAGACGAGCCGGTGGTGGAGAAGGCCGTGCGGAAGGCTGACGTCGTCGCCATGCCGCTGCCGGTGGCCGAGGTTCCGGTGGCTGTGGAGCCAGTTGTTGTCGTTCAGGAAGCCCGCCCGATTGAGGCCGCCGAGCCGGTGGCCGCCATGGCTGCGGAAGAGGAAACGGAAGAGCAGGTGGTTGATCACGGGGACGCCGCCGACAATGACTTCAGCGTCGAATCCGTCGCCGAGCATATCCTGCATGCCCGCATTCCCGTCGTCTTCGGCGTATCACCGAGTGGTGACGATGGTTCCGCGGCCATGGTCATGCTGGCCCGCGAGATCGCCGAGCGGGGCCGAACCTCGATCCTGATCGACATGACGGGCTCGCTGCTGCCGACCCGGTTGATGGCGGTCGACCGCTATTTGCCCGGGATCACCGACCTCTTGAGCGGCGATGCTGCCTTCGGCGACACCATCCACTCCGATCGCCTGTCCGACGCACACATCATCCCGCGCGGCCGCGCCGATCTCGAAGACGCCCTGCGCGGCGCCGACCGGCTGACCATGATCATCGGCGCACTTGCCGATGCCTATGACGTCGTGCTGGTGGAATGCGGTCCGGCGGATGTGGCCGGTCTTGCCCGCCTGACGCGGAACACGTCCGAGCACATCGTGATTTCCATGCCGAAGCCGGACGAGGATACGTTGTCGGCCCTCATCAATGCCTGCGCCGAGGCCGGCTACAACGAGCTGATGCTGATGTCCGATCCGCGCGCGACGGCACCGCAGGGATGGCTTTCGCGGCTGACGCGCGGCCAGGCGGCCTGAGGCCGAAAGTCGTCAGTCTTCCGGATCAGGCGCCGTCACCGGCGCCTTTTCCTTGGCCACCCGCAATCGCTGGATGAAGCCATAGACGGCCTTGTTCTCCTTGATCGCCGCCTTCAGCCGCACCTTGGCGCGATGGGTGGAGGCGGCGAGCCTCCCGCGCAGCGTCAATGGCAGCAGCAGGTCGTATTGCACCGTCTCCACCGTGCACCAGGACCGCTTGTAAAGCTGATCGCCGATGCCGAAATCGAAGAGGGCGGCGCCCGTCGCGCAGCACGCCTCGATCATGTGCCAGAACAGGAACTCGCCGGGGCTCGTCTCCGGAAAGAGATCCTCGCGGATGGAGCCGAACTGGCAGATCACGTGATCCCCCTTGCGCGACAACCCGGCAACGGCAAGCACCGTGCCTTCGTGCGCGCCCTTGAGCCGCAGCGCAAGAAGGCGAAGCGCGTACTGCGTCTCCGTTTCTGGCAGGTCCAGCAGGGCGTGGAAGAAAGCTTGCACCGGTTTCTCCCGGAAGACGTCCGGCAGACCCTGCGCCTGGAATCGCTCCGCCTTCTGGCGGAAGAACTCGTCGAGCAGCGCATGACGCTCCGGCGGGGTGGCCGGCTCGAAGATCTCGTAGCCGCCGATCTCCTCCAGCTTCTTCAGTTGCAGCCGGTACTTCTTGCGCCGCCGCTTGGCATTCACCTGCTTCAGCGTCTCCTCGAAGGAGGAGAGGAGCGGCATCTGAAAGGCGTGGTTCTGGTTCTCCGTACGATCCAGGAGGCTGAGCGGATGCAGTGTGTCGCGCCACCGGAGCGGCATGTTCTCGAGGCTGATGAGATCGACGCGGCTGCGGAGCGCCGGTTTCAGCGCTGCAAGCAAGGCTCGAGGGTCGATGAGCCCGAGATGCGGCGCGAAGAGGCCGGTGTTGATGTTGCTATAATCGCCGGCGATGAAGCGGGCGTTTTTTCCCAAAGGGGTCTTCGAGATTTCCAGGGGCAGCAGGAAGATGGGTTTGCCGCCAAGCCGCCCTTCAACGACCAGCACCGGGGAAGGGTTCGCGGCAAGCCAGGTGCGCGACCAGTCGAAACCATTGTGCAGCGAGGCGAGGGGGTTTTGCTCCAGCCTTCGCCACGCCTGTTCGGCGGGCGCCAGCCCCTCATGCACGACGACCGACAGACCCTCGGAGAGAGCGCGGTCGGGGTGGGGCACTGCCTCGGGCAGCGCCTGCAGCGTCATGCGGGCTTCGGTCAAAGGACGGTCCTGTTTCGGATTGGTACGGGGTCCGCCGATCTTGCCGCCGCAAAGGATAAGATAGGCTTAATGCAGAACCGCGTCTCAGGGCCGCGCCTTCGGCCCCGCCATCCACCTGATGATCAGCATGGCCGGTAAAATCCAGAGAAGGCCCGACAGCGCGAAATAGGCGAGGTGCACCCAGCCGGAGGATGCGCCGAGATAGGCGGAGGCGAAGCTGACCGCCACGAATGCATAGATGATGACAAGGCTGACGAGCAGGATCATCCCGATCAGTTTCTTGAGGCGAATGGGCATCCGTTTCCCCGGCGGTGAGACAAGTCGATTTGCCTCCATATAGAGCCCGCGACCGCGTGCCGCAAATGCTGAGTACTTGTTTTATCGCCGGGGCTGATGCACATGATTTTTCGCAAATGTGGAGCATGTGAAGAGATGGCAGCAGCGGCATTCGAAAGCGTGGTCTTGAAGGGCATCGAACAGCAGGAGCGGAACCGGAAGCTGATCCGCATCTGGCTCGGCGTGGTGCTGGTCGCGCTGTTTGCGCTGGTTCTGGTGGGGGGTGCTACCCGTCTGACTAATTCCGGGCTCTCGATCACCGAGTGGAAGCCGATCCACGGCGTCATCCCGCCGCTCAGCGCTGCCGAATGGCAGGAGGAGTTCGACCTCTACAAGCGCATCCCCGAATACCAGCAGATGAACAGCGACATGACCGTCGAGGGCTTCAAGTATATCTTCTGGTGGGAATGGGCGCACCGGCTGATCGCCCGCTCGATCGGCTTGCTCTTTGCGGTTCCACTCGTCTATTTCTGGGCGACGGGCCGGATCGAGAAGCGCCTGCGCCTGCCCCTGGTCGGGCTTCTGGCTCTGGGGGGGCTTCAGGGTTTCATCGGCTGGTGGATGGTCTCCTCGGGCCTTTCCGAACGCACCGACGTCAGCCAGTACCGGCTGGCGGTGCATCTCACGCTCGCCTGCATCATCTTTTCCAGCATCCTCTGGGTCATGCGGGCGGTCACGCCGCATGAGGAGGCGCCGGCACGGCATTCCCGCTCGATCCGCACCGCAATGCTGTTAGCCTTCCTCGCGCTCTTCCAGATCTATCTGGGCGCATTGGTGGCCGGGCTCGATGCGGGTTTTTCCTACAACACCTGGCCGCTGATGGACGGTTCGCTCATCCCGGGTGACCTCTTCATCCAGCAGCCCTGGTGGATCAACCTCTTCGAAAATCCGAAGACCGTGCAGTTCGTGCACCGCTGCGGCGCCTACCTGCTTCTTGCGGTCACGCTCTATCACATGATCCAGACCGCACGCGAACTGCCCGGCACGGCGCATGCGCGGCGTGCGGTGGTGCTTTTCGTGCTGGTCTGCCTGCAGGCCTCGATCGGCATTGCGACGCTGCTCACTC
>CAMFHT010000272.1 GCA_945952245.1 uncultured Rhizobium sp.
CTACACGTAAGGAGTCGTCGGCAGCGTCAGATGTGTATAAGAGACAGCTTCATCGCATCATCCTCCAATCGAAGACAGGCTTTCCTCCTGCCGCAGGCCGGGACGCCCATTCGCCCGGCTATGCCGGCTGGTCATCGGCATGGCTGCTTCGCCTTCGATGAAAAGAAGATAATGCTAATATAATTGCGTGCAACCGGAAATTCAGGACCGGTTGCGGTCCCAGGTCAGGTCCAGACGGTCCAGGCCGTGGAAGTGGTAGACGTCCTTCACCACGGGCGTCTTGGCAAGCCGCAGCCCGGGCAGGCGCCGGAAGATGAGGGGAAGCACCACGTTCAGCTCCAGCCTTGCGAGAGGCGCGCCGATGCAGAAATGGATGCCGGCGCCGAAGGAGAGGTTCGGCGCCTCGTTGCGGTCCGGCCTGAAGGCGAGGGGGTCTGTAAACTTCTGCGGGTCGAGATTGGCGGCTGCCAGAAGCAGGCTGATCACGTCGCCGCGCTTGAGGCT
Organism: uncultured Rhizobium sp.; assembly: GCA_945952245.1. Lineage (GTDB taxonomy): Bacteria > Pseudomonadota > Alphaproteobacteria > Rhizobiales > Rhizobiaceae > Gellertiella. The sequence goes on from CAMFHT010000272.1 coordinate 505, forward strand.
CACGCCGTCGATCTCCGCATCTTCGAGGGCATAGCGCTGGAAGATATGCACCGGCGCGCAGATGCGCAGGCATTCTTCCACGGTTCTTTCCGTGGTCTTCTCGTCGGAAAAGAGCGTCTCGGGGGAGAGGCCGCTATCAAGGATCACGCGGACGGAATTGCCGATCTGGTGCACCGTCGCCTCGTGGCCGGCATTGAGCAGCACGATGGTGGTCGAAACGAGCTCGTCCTCGCTGAGGTGCTGGCCCTTGTGTTCTGTTGTGATCATGTGTGTCAGCAGATCGTCGCGCGGATCGGCGCGGCGTTCGGCGATGACGGTCCGGACATAGTCGGCAAACTCCTTCGAGGAGCGGTCTGCATCCAGCTCGTCCTGCCGGGTGCGGCCGAACATGTACATCTTCACATAGTCGTGCGACCATTTCAGCAATTGCGGCCCCATCTCCTCGGGAATGCCGAGCATGCGGGCGATGATGGTGACCGGAATGACATCGGCGAAGGCGGAGAGGAGTTCCACCTCGCCGTCGTTCTCGAAACCGTCGATCAGCCGGTTTGCCAGCGCCTCTATTTCCGGCTTCAGCCGCTCCACGTGCCGCGAAACGAAGGCGCGGTTTACCATGGTGCGCAGCCGCGTGTGCTCCGGCGGCTCGAGCTCCAGGAGCGATTTGGATTCGGCGAGGTCGAAATTGGCCGTATGGGCGAGCGGCTCGGGCATGCCGAGCTCCTCGCGCGTCGCGATGTGCAGGATCTGGCGTCCGAAGCGGCGGTCACGCAGCAAGGCATTCACATGGTCGTAGCCGGTGAAGAACCAGCGCTTCTGCTCCTCCCAGTAGAAGGTCGGGCAGGCCGCATGGAGCGCGGCATAGACGGCGTTGGGATTGCCGTAGAAGTCCGGGTTCTTGCCGTCGATGGAGACGTGGCGGCGGGCGGGATCGATGGTGCAGGGAAGCTGTGTCATGAACCGGACTGGTAGCGGATTTCTCCGGCAGCGAAAAGGGTGGGACGGCATTCCACACACCTGACATTGTCGCCTGGAAAACAGTCGCGAACGTGGCAGGTCCGCTCGACCTGTGCTATGCACACGCCTCCATCATTCCCGAGACCTTCCTGAGATTACGGAGTATTCCATGCGCCATCATCAATTCGGGCGATTGCCCTTTACCGTCTCCGAAGTCGGCTTCGGGGCCTGGCAGATCGGCGGGGCCTGGGGCGAGGTCAGCGAGCAGGACGGCCGCGACGCGCTGAACGCGGCGCTCGATGCCGGCATGACCTTCATCGATACCGCCGACGTCTATGGCGACGGTCGCTCGGAGCGGATCATCGCCGAGGTGCTGAAGTCCCGTTCGGGCCCGCGCCCCATGGTCGCCACCAAGGCCGGGCGTCGGCTTTCCCCGCACGTGGCCGCCGGCTATACCAAGGAAAACATCGAGGCCTTCATCGACCGCAGCCGCAAGAACCTCGACATGGACTGCCTCGACCTCGTGCAGCTGCACTGCCCGCCGACCGACACGCTGTACAATCCGCGCCTTTTCGACGGCATGGACGAGCTGGTCGATGCCGGCAAGATCAAGGGCTGGGGCGTGAGCGTCGAACGTGTCGAGGAAGCGCTGAAGGCGATCGAATATCCGAACTGCGTCTCGATCCAGATCATCTACAACATGTTCCGTCAGCGCCCGGCGCATCTGTTCTTCGAGGAAGCGCTGATGAACGACGTGGCCGTGATCGTGCGCGTGCCGCTCGCCAGCGGCCTGCTGTCCGGCAAGATCACGCGCGACACCAAGTTCGCCGCCGACGATCACCGCCTGTTCAACCGCAATGGTGAAGCCTTCGACGTCGGCGAGACCTTTGCGGGCGTGCCCTTCGAAGTCGGTCTGGAAGCGGTCGAGGAGGTGCGCAAGCTGGTGCCGGAGGGCGCGAGCATGGCGCAATTCGCGCTGAAGTGGATCCTCATGCACGAGGCCGTGACCGTCGTCATCCCCGGTGCCCGCAATGCGGAACAGGCCCGCGCCAATGCGGCTGCTGCCGAGCTTGCCCCGATCGCGGAAGAGGTGATGGCTGCCAGCCGCGAGATCTACGACCGGCTGGTCGCCCCGCATGTGCACCATCGCTGGTAAGCCCGGCTCAGAGCTCCGCCGTGATTTCGCGGCGGTGCTCGCTCAGCATGATGAACAGGGAGGCGGCGAGGATCATCGCCGCGCCCAGCCAGAGCGGCCCTGACGGCGCATAGCCGAAGGCGATCCAGCCGGCGGCGAGATTGAGCGGCAGCTTCAGGTCATCGAAGGGCTGAACATAGGCCGCATCGGCAGATTCATAGGCTCGGGCAAGGAAGTATTGCGCGGCGACCATCAGCAGTCCCGATGCGATCAGCCAGCCCAGTACCTCGCCCAGCGGCCATTGGAAGCCGCCTGCATAGGCGAAGAGGGCATTGACCGGAGAGATGAGCATCAGCAGCCAGATCGTGGCCGTGGCGGAACTATCCTCCTTGAGTACGCTCTTGGTGACCAGCGAGGCGACCGCCCAGAGCAGTGCCGCGGCAACAGGCGCCAGCGCATAGAGCGTAAATACGTCCGACCAGGGCTGCAGGATGATCATGGCACCGGTAAAGCCGCAGAGCGTCGCGAGCCAGCGGCGCGGCCCGACCTTCTCCTTCAGGAAGAGCGCCGCTCCTGATGTTACGAAGAAGGGTGAGGTCATCACCAGCGCGATCGCCTGCCAGATCTGCACACCATGGGCGAGGCCCAGCACCCAGGCCTGAACGCCGAGAACCGAAACGCCGACGCGGACCACATGCGCCCACGGACGGCTCGTACGCCACGCCCGTGCGCCACTGCGGGCGAGCATGGGAAGCGAGAAGATCAGCGCGAGGAAATATTGCCAGAATGCATCGGAGGTTGAGCTGAGCCCGAGGTTCATGGTGACGTGCTGGGTTATGGTATTCAAGCCCGCGAACGCCATGCCGGCAAGGATCATGAAACCCGCGCCCCTGAAGGAGGGTGACCCGGTGATCAGCTTGACTGCGCTATGCATATGGTCTCGGCCCCGTACCTGTCATTGCCTGCCGGGACTGACGGGCAGCGACACCTCCGGCGCACGAAAACGGGCGCTAGCCTGCCGAAACCCGTTCTCTCTCTTCCGGACTGTAACCGTCGGCTCCGGAATTCAACCGGATCTGCTGACCTTGCCGGCGATCCGGCAAGCGCTCGCGGGCTTGGGATCGATCTCCCTTACCGCCGGTGGGGAATTTCGCCCCGCCCCGAGAACGGGACTTTCGTAAGTGAAATCCGTCTCTTGTTCAAGCAGCCGGGGGACGTGAGGCAGGATCATTATTGGATAAAGACCGTTCATTAAACATGTTATTTCCGCGGCTTGAATGCCCCAAACTTGGACGGGATGCACAACTTACGGACATCATCAGCTTAAATTATGGTCACGCCGCAAACGAGGACGGAGGACCTGACCTTGAACGCGGCCCTGAGCCACACCGACACCTACTGCCAATTCGACGGCAAGACCCTGACCACGCTCGAGAGCGGCGGCAAAGCCAGCCCGCAGGCGAGCTTCATTCACCACCAGCTGCACGGGCTGGTGACCAGCGACTATTTCCCCTGTGTGGGCGCCAAATCCGCCTTCCAGCGTCGGGCCTATCGCTTCGGCCTGTTCGGAAGACTGGGCGAGGCAGGCACGGCGGCGCCGCTTCTTTACTCGGTCCGGCGCTTCATCGAGGAGCAACCGTCGATCGACGCACAATATTCCACCTTCGTCGCCGTCTTCGACGGACCGACGATCGGGCGGGAGGAGGAGTTCGAGGCTTCGCTCTGGCAGCAGCTGCAGCAGGTGCATGATCTCGACAGCGAGAACCATGACTGGGCGGAGGGCCGCAGCCAGGATCCGGACGATCCGCACTTCGCCTTCTCCGTGGGCGGCAAGGCGTTCTTCCTGGTGGGGCTCAACCCGGCGGCCTCGCGCTGGGCACGGCGCTTCGCCTGGCCGGTGCTGATCTTCAACGCGCACCACCAGTTCGAGCAGCTGCGGGAGGAAAATCGCTTCGAACGCATGCAGCAGGTGATCAAGAACCGCGACGCGGTGCTGCAGGGCCATGCCAACCCGGAATCGCTGAATTTCGGCGTGCGCAGCGAGGCGCGGCAATATTCCGGCCGTCAGGTGCCGGACGACTGGCGATGCCCCTTCACGGCCCGCCAGAACGCGCTCCGCAGCGCCTGAACCTTCTCGCCTCCTTCTACCACCGCGGACCGTCATCCGCGCTTCCACGAGCCCAATATGGAAATCATGCTTCCCGTCGCTCTCTCGGGCTTCCTGCTGATGTCGAGCCTCGTCGTGGCCGTCGGGCCGGAAAATGCCTTCATCCTCCGTCAGGGCCTCACCGGCCGTCATGTGGGGTTGGTGGTCAGCCTCGCCATTCTGATCGATCTCGTTCTGATCGCTCTCGGCTGCCTGGGGCTCGGGGCGTTGATCGGCGGGCAGGCGCTGCTCTTGAAGGCAATCTCCTGGGCGGGAGCGCTCTTCCTCGTCTATTACGCCTATGGTGCCTTCCGCCGCGCGCTCCATCCACATGGGCTGGGGCCGGAGACGGGAAGTTCGACGAGCGTCGGCGAGGCACTGCGCGTGCTGCTCGCGGTCACCATCCTGAACCCGAACGTGCTGCTCGACACCGTGCTCATCGTCGGCGGCACCAGTGCCCGCTATGACGGCTCGGAACGGCTCTGGTACTTCCTCGGTGCGGGGCTTGCCTCCACGCTCTGGTTCATCCTTGTCGGCGGCGGGGCGCGCTATCTGCGCGGCTTCTTCGCGAGTACCCGCGTCTGGCGCTGCTTCGAGCTCGCGAACGGGCTCATCATGCTCTGGGCCGCGAGCCGGATCGTCATGCCGGCCTGACCCTCTCCCGTGACTCCCCATGCAAAAAGGCCCGGCGCTGGACCGGGCCTTTTCCAATTCTGCCATGGCTCCCGCGGGAGCTTTCAGCCTTAGCTGTTGACGGCGTCCTTCAGGCCCTTGCCTGCGGTGAACTTCGGAA
>CAMFHT010000273.1 GCA_945952245.1 uncultured Rhizobium sp.
ATGAAAGAACGCGCTGCGTGAGTGCCTTGTAATCCCCGTCGAAATGGTGGCCGCCGGGCAGCTCGAGCACGGTTGCATTCTCAACGGAGAGCCCGTGACAGGCGCTCTCCTTCTCCGCGCTCCCATAGAGGCAGAGAATTCTGGCATCCGTCATCCTGCCGATGTAATCTGCGACCGCGCCGTGGCTACCCTCGCCGGAAAAACCCAGCCAGCCGCTGACCGCGATCTTGAAATCGGCAAGCGGTGAAGGGGCGAGCAGGGCGACCTGCGTGATCTTCCGGCGATGGGCACTGCTCAAGTGCGCGTAACTCGGTGGAATGACGTTTGCGCCGAAGGAATAGCCGACCAGAAGAACGCGCCGAGCGTTGAACGCCTTGAGATAGCTGTCGATCACCGCCTCGAGATCCCGTGCCGTCACCTCCGGCGACTTTTCCGACCAGAAATACCTCAGGGAATCGAGCCCGACGGACGGAACGCCGGCCTCTGCCAAGTGGCCTGCCAGCTTCTTGTCGATGTCGCGCCACCCGCCATCGCCTGAGATGATGATGGCCATGAGATCGGAGGGCCGGTTCACGGGCGTCACCGCGAGAGGCAGTGCCACCGCGGTGGTTGCTGCTGCGATGTGGCTGGAGACTTCGGCGACGAGCGCGTCGGCCACGGAGCCCTTTCGCTCGGTAATGATCACGTCGGGATGTTGCTCTTTCAGGCGTCCGGCATGGACCCTGCCCTCATTCGAGCCTTGCGGCGTGAAGCTGACGGTGACGGCATGCGTCAGCGGCGTCGGGCGCAGATCATACTGCATGCCGCCTTCGAGGAGGCGTTTCTCCGCTGGCGTACACAGCGGCTTTGCAAGCGTTATGAGCGGTGCCGGATTGATGGAATGGGTGGCAGACAGCGTGGCAGCGGGGCTTTGCGCGGCAATGGCAGCAGCCATGGCGCCCCCGGCTTCCCACCCTGCCACGGCGGGCGTGAGATACTGCTCGATCCCGAGCTGGCGCTGCAATTGCCTGCTGACGCTTTCGAGGTCCGATACGGTGTAGGCGCAATCCCGCTTCTGGCGTTCGAGATTGCCGAGCCATTGCGGCAGGTCGATGCCGAGCGTGATAACACCCTTTTCTTGCAACCGCGCCGCTGCCGCATTCTCCGCCTCTCCCCAGCCATCCTGGTCTGAGAGGAGGTAGACGAGAGCCGTGGGATGGCCTTCAGGGATCCCGATGACCGGGGAGGGGAGGGCATCGGCCTTGAGCGATATCTCGGGACTTCGAGACATCAACGCAATCGTCAGTACTGCAATGGCAGCGGTAAGCAGCACGCCGGTGGCGAGCTTCATCCTCATGCGCGGAAGACCTTGCGCAGGCCTCCGGCAATCAGAAGCGCGGCTGCCGCTGCGGCCCGATACGGGGATCGACCGTTCTCGACCAGCAGGTAGCGCGGCTGCCAGTCGGGTGCGAACTTGGACTTGAAAGCCCTGAGACCATTGAAATTGTAGAAGCGTCCCGCCTTTTGATAGATCATGCTGCACACCCTGTTCCACGCGCCACCACCGCCATCCATGCCCGAGAGGGGAGCCATTCCAAGGTTGAGCCGGCTGAAACCGTCCGCCTTCAGCCGCTCGATCAGCTTGACGATCAGGAGGTCCATGACCCCTCGGTGCACGCCGGGCTCCAGGCGCATCAAATCCACAAAGACGTTTTCTCCGGCCTGCAGAAGGTTGGCAAAGGCCACGATCCGCCCCTCCAGACAGACGACCGCCACAGGGAAGGCGGTCACGTAGTCGCGCGTGAAGGAGCCGAGTGAGAACTTTTTCTCACCGGTTTTGTTCTGGCCGAGCCATGATCTGGACACCGTCTCGAGTTCGTCGATAACGGGAAGGACGTTTTCCGGTTCGAGCAGCGAGAAGGTCAGGCCATCGCGTTCGGCGCGGTTGGTCGCCCGGCGCAGGCTTGCCCATTCCTTACCCGCCATCGTAAACGACGGGAGATCGATTTCTGCCAGTTCTCCGAGCTTGTAGGCGGCCATTTCCACCCCGCCGGCGAGACGAGCGAATGTTTCAGATGCTTGATAGAATACCGGTTGGCAGCGTCTGCGCTGTGCAAACGCGCGAAAAGTTCGGATGAGTTCTGGCCAGTAATGATCCCGTCCCACGGGATCGAAGAGTGCAATCAGGAAACGGCCCTGTTGCGCGTACATCAGGAACGCATTACCGTCCTCGCTCCAGAGGAGCTGCTTGTCACCAAGCGAGAGCAGGTGTGCTTCGCCGACATTGCTCGCGTCGATCAGGTGGCGCGCACGCCGCAATTCTCCCGCAGAGGGGCAGCTAATCCGGGCTCGAGCTGTCGGAGACAGTCTGCCCGTAAGAGCCGTGCGCAACGTCCCAAGGCTCGCTCGCCTGTCCCAGGCGAGATTTGTCGCAGCCGCCACGATGCAAACCTGCAAGGCAATGTGATCATGCATGGCCGCGAGCAGGACTGCAACGGCAGACATCCTGGCCATGGCCCATCCGGTATCAACCAGCCGGCCACTTTGTTCCCACCAGGAGTGACCGGTGGCCTCGATGACATCAACGATGGCCTGACCTTTGTCCTTTCCGGAAAAATGAAGCTTCCTTGGCATCGACACCTCTTCGACAAATCGCGCTGAGCGGGTTCAGTAGAATCTCAGGGTTGCACAAAGCTAACTTTGCCTATGAAGCAATCATGTTTTAGAAAATAAGTGAATTAAGGGGAAATCCGAGCCATAAAGCATGAAATGAATGCATCTCTGTTTTGAGTTGTCCGGTAAAGCCGGATTGAAGCATTCTGCCATAAGACATATTATGGAACCGGCGCGTGAGATCGCGGCTTGGCAGCCGTGGCTCATTTCGGCCAGTCATCAGAAGCCGTCAACGCGCGGCGGTGAGACCCGACTTTTGAGGGCTTCCGTCACTGCCTCCCAGCTGGAGGGGCAGGCACCAGGGAGGCAAATCGCCTAATCGTCCGGATCAGGCGTCCGTATCCAGCGCCCGGCGCAGGCGGCGGAGGATCACATTGCGGGCCTTGCGGTCGCCAGCGCCTGCGAGCTTCTGCTGGAGATCGAGAATGAGTTCCTGTGCGTCGTTGTGCCAGTCCGGTTGTCCTGAGGATTCGGGATCGATGCGCGGCGCCTGGACTTCGCCCGCAATGGCTTCCGGACCTTCGCTACCAAGCCGATAGGCCGCATCGAGGCTGGGTTCGATGATTCTGTCGGGCGGCAGGACGCCATCCAGCCGCGCCTTCAGCCCGGCAACCGACCGCTCTTCCCCATGGACCAGGAACAGCGCCTGCCGGATCGGAAGACGCGCCTTTACCCAGGCCGCCAGTTCCGGTCCGTCCGCATGGCCGGAATAGACATCGAGCTTGCGGATCGAGGCCCGCACTGCGATTTCATCGCCTTGGATACGCACGGTCGATGCACCCTCGGAGAGAATGCGCCCGAGCGTGCCCGCAGCCTGGAAGCCGACCAGAAGTACGGTTCCCTCCTCGCGCCAGAGCCAATTCTTCAGCCGATGGCGAATACGGCCCGCCTCGCACATGCCGCTGGCCGCGATGATGATGTGGAAGCCCCTGATGTTGTCGATCGCCTTCGACTGCTCCGCCGTTTCTGTGAAGCGGACATTGCGGGCATGCATGGCGCGCAATAGCAGGTCACCGTTCTCCATGCTGCGGGCATGGCGTTGGAAGACCTGGCTCGCTTTCGATGCCAGCGGAGAGTCGATGATCACGGGACACGTCTCGATCTCGTGCTTCTCCATGAGGTCGATAAGATCAGAGAGCAGTTCCTGCGTGCGCTCCACCGCAAAAGACGGGATCAGTAGGGCCCCGTCCCGATGGTGCATGGCTGCGCGGACTTCGCTGGCAAGAGCGGCGCGGCGCTCGGCATCAGAGGATTCGATGCGGTTGCGGTCGCCATAGGTGCTTTCGCAGATCACGTAGTCGAAGTCGACAGGTGCTTCCGGATCATGCTGCAGCAGTTTGTGCTCCGGGCCAATATCGCCGGAATAGAGCATCCGACGCATATCTGCCCCCTCCCCGGCCTCGATTTCCACCGAAGCCGAGCCCAGAAGATGGCCCGCGTTCCAGAGCCGGAAGCGCAGGCCTTCGCCGAGCTCCGTCCAGTCTTTCAATCCCACCGAGCGGAACTGTGTCAGGCAGGCGGCGGCATCATTGGCGGTGTAGATCGGCTCGACGGGGTCGCGACCGCGGCGGCTGTTGCGGCGGTTGAGGTGCTCGACCTCCATTTCCTGGATGTGACCGGAGTCCGGCAGCATGACGGCTGCGAGATCGACGGTCGCTGGAGTCGCATAAATCGGTCCGTTGAACCCGTCCTTGACCAGTTTCGGCAAAAGGCCGGAGTGATCGATATGGGCATGGGTGAGGATGACCGCATCGATATCTGCTGGAATGAAAGGAAATGGCCGGTAATTCAGCTCCTTTTCCGTCTTCGAACCCTGGAACATGCCGCAATCCACGAGAACACGCTTCCCCTGGGCTTCGATCAGGTGGCAGGATCCGGTCACGGTTCCGGCAGCGCCATGAAAATGGATGATCGGGAGACTGCGCATGGCTTCGACCTTCTGCTGCTGAACCGGGGGCTCGGGAGGCCTAGTTCTCCATGTCTCGCCGTGGCTCATGTCGCTTTCCGGCCGTCCACTGCTCCATAAAAGCGGTGAGTTCCGGATCCGGGCGTTCGGGAAGAGAAATGCGAATGGTGATGTAGAGGTCACCAAACTCCCCGGCCTTCTTCGGTGCGCCGCGCCCGCGCAGCCTCAACACTTTGCCGCTGCTGGAATTGGGCGGGAGTGTCACCGAAAGCGCGCCTGTCGGCGTCGGCACACGGATCTTGCCGCCCAGAACGGCCTCCGTCAGTGAAACCGGCAGTTCGAATCTGATGTCGTCGCCATCCCGCTCGTAGAAGCGATGCGGCAGCACATGAACGTCGATCAGTGCATCGCCGGCAGGGCCGCCATTATATCCCGGCGACCCCCTGCCGCGCAGACGCAGCGTCTGCCTATCACGCGTGCCCGCTGGGATCTTGATATCCAGCGACTGGCCGTCCGGCAGGCTGATCTGCTTGCGTATGCCGTTGATCGCTTCCAGGAACTCGATCTCGAGCGAATAGCGCTTGTCGATCCCCTTTAGACCGGCCGGCTCTCCCTGCCGCTGCCCGAATATGCTCGACATGATGTCGTCGGAGCCGAAGAAGTCGTAGAAGCTGCCGTTCTCGCTGTATCCACCGGTCGGCCCGCCTGCGGAGGCGTAATCGCGGTAATACGTACGGGAAGCTTGCTCAGCCGAACGGGTAGCATCCGCTTGCAGCCGGTCGTGGCGGGCGCGCTCGTCTTCGTCGCCCAGGATCGCATAGGCCGCCGTCGCCGCCTTGAACTTTTCTTCGGCCTGCGCGTCACCCGGATTGAGGTCAGGATGGTACTTCTTCGCCAGCTTCCGGTAGGCCGACTGGATGTCCTTCTGAGAAGCATCGCGCTTCACGCCGAGGACTTCAT
>CAMFHT010000274.1 GCA_945952245.1 uncultured Rhizobium sp.
ATGCTCTCCTGCGCGAAGAGCAGCACGGCATCGAGCTTTTCCTCGCGCATGCGGCCCGTCAGGCGCTGAAGGCGCTCGGCATATTCCGAGGTCGTGAATTGCAGTCCCATGTCAGTTCTCCCCGATCACGATGGCGGAAATCTGCCGGCCGTAATCCGGCTCGGCGCGATGCGTGGTGCGGCGGTAGGAGAAGAACCGCCGCTCGTCCGGATAGGTGGAAAGCCCGAGGCTCGAAGCCTCGACACCCGCAGCCTTGAGCCGGTCCACCGTCAGCGCTTGCAGGTCGAAGAGGAAGTGGTGCTCCCGCTCCGACGGCGTGAAGTATCTGACATAGGCCGCGTCGCGTGCAAGGAAACGGTCGTAGAATTCCGGTCCGATCTCGTAATCCGGCTGGGCGATCGAGGGGCCAAGTACGGCGATGATGTTTTCGCGGCGTGCGCCGAGCGCCTCCATGCTGTCGATCGTTGCTTCCAGCACGCCGTCGAGTGCGCCTTTCCAGCCGGCATGTGCCGCGCCGATCACGCGCGCCTGGCGCTCGGCGAAGAGGATCGGCCCGCAATCGGCGGTCAGCACGCCGAGGATCACGCCCGGCAGGGCGGTCACCATGGCATCCGCCTGCCTGCGCGGGAGGTCCTCCGCATCGAGGACGGTGACGACGTCGGGCGAATGCACCTGGTGCTGGGTGGCAAGCCGTTCGACCGGCAGCCCGAACCAGTGGGCGACACGGCGGCGGTTCTCCTCGACCAGCCCACGCTCGTCGGAGGAGCCGAGGCCGACGTTCAGGCCCTCGTAAAGGCCTTGGGATACGCCGCCTTCGCGGGTGAAGAAGCCGTGGCGGATCGCGGGCGACAGCGCTTCGAGCGCCGGCGCGAGGATCGGGTTCGGCGTGGTTCTGGTATCGGCGGTCATGAATGGTCTCCCCGGTCTTGCATGAGCCCCCGGCGGGCCGCCCTGGCGTGTCCGCTCAGTTCTGAACGGGACGGAAGGGCAGAAGGTCCACGGCAGGGCTGGAAACGGCCAGCACCTTGAACAGTTCCCCCATCTTGCCTTCGCCCTCGTCGGCAAGACGGCTGGCGGCGGTGCGGATGAGGGCGGCCATCGCATTGTCCTTGCCCTTGCAAAGCGCCTGCACACGCTGCTCGAGGCCGAGGCCATAAAGGAAGTCGCCCTGCCGCAGGCAGCCATTGATCGCCACGCCCGCATTGCGCGCGACTTCGGCCAGATGCTGGAAATCGACGTGGCTGGTCAGGTCCGCCTCGCCGGGATGGGCGAGCGGCGGATCGTATTCATGCTTCAGCACGGCCTGCAGCGTATCGCCGAAGCCGGTGACCATGCTGCCGTAATCGATGATGATGGCCGTGCCGCCGGAGTTCTTCAGCCGCTCGCAGAGCGTTTCCATCACCGCCTGCCGCGCGGGCGCGATCTCGAAGATCACACCGTCGGGGATGTCTGCGGGATCCGACGGCAGCAGGGCGCGCTCGATGCCGGCAGGGCCCACTCCGAAAGCGAGGTTTCCGGTCTCGTCGAGCACCACCATGCGCTCGCGGAAACCGCCCGGCGTCTTCACGAACTGGCGGACCGGGATGGCGTCGAAGAGCTCGTTGGCGGCGAGCAGCGTGAAGCCGGCGGGCACGGTGTCGAAGCTCTGGTGCCAGTGTACGCGGCCGGCATGGATGGCGAGCGTTTCCTTCTGCACCGCCTGCAGCTTTACACTGGTCTCGACCAGGTGAACGCCGGCGGACTGGTAGAGATTGGGTGCGAGCTTGCCGATGACGCGCAGGATGTCCGCCATCATGGTGCCGCGCCCGGGTCCGACCTCGATCAGCCGCGGATTGGCGGGCATGCCGTGGCGCTGCCAGGCGTGGACGAGGAAGATGCCGATCATCTCGCCGAAAAGCTGGCTGATCTCGGGCGCGGTGACGAAATCGCCCTCGCGGCCGAAGGGCTGTCGGGTCTGATAATAGCCGTGTTCGGGATCGGCGAGGCAGATCGCGAAGAAGTCGGTGACCGACAGGGGACCGTTCGCTGCGATCAGCGCCTTGATCTTCCCGGTGAGCGGCGTCTCGGTCATTCCTGTCCCCCCTTCCTTTCCAGCGGCTCCGCCACATGCGGCGCCGTGGCGCTCCGGGCCCTCCAGATGGCCCAGATTCCGGCAATCACCACCGGGAACGACAGGAGCATGCCCATCGTCAGCCAGCCGCCCGTGAGATAGCCGAGATTCGCATCCGGCTCGCGGAACAGCTCGGAAAAGATCCGCGCCGCGCCGTAACCGCAGGCGAAGATCCCTGCCACCTGTCCCGGCTTCTTCAGCGCCGGGGTGCGGGTGGCGATCCATTGCAGCAACAGGAAAAGAAGTAATCCCTCAACCATGGCCTCGTAAAGCTGGCTCGGGTGTCTTGGCAGTGGACCACCTGTGGGAAACACCATGGCCCAGGCGACATCGCTAGGACGTCCCCAGAGTTCGCCGTTGATGAAGTTGGCGATGCGCCCGAAGAAGATGCCGAGCGGCGCGACCGAAGCGACCGTATCGACGAGGCTCCAGGTGCGGATGCCGTGGCGGCGGGAAAAAAGGATCATCGCAAGGATCGTGCCGGCAAGACCGCCATGGAATGACATGCCGCCATGCCAGACCTCGAAGACCGAGACCGGGTCTGCCAGCGTGCGGTCGATGTCGTAGACCAGGGCATAGCCCAGGCGTCCGCCGATCACGATGCCGATGGTCGCCCAGATGATGAAGTCGCCGAGCGCTGCCTTCGTCATGGGGGACTGATCGTTCGGCCACAGGGAGGCGCGGGCCACCAGCCGCTCCGCCAGCAGCCAGGCGCCGAGGATGCCGGCCACATAGGCGAGCCCGTACCAGCGAACGGCGATGGGGCCTATGGAAAAGGCGACGGGATCGATATCGGGATAGGGCAGTATGGCGAGAAGTTCAGCTGCTGAGAGCAAGTCGATAAAATCCTATCTTTTCCGCGGAAGATGACTTTCCGCTTCCTGCCGGTCAAGCTGCTTCTTCGCTTCGCCCTGCGGCGGATCAGAGCAGCACCCGGAAATTACTTGCATAGGCTTGCCCGAAACCCTACCTGAGAACCAGAAACACCCGCGCGGACGCTTGCGCCGGCCCCGCGGTCTTCACTCGAAGGAGGACGCCGTGACGTCAGGACCCAATCGCATACTGGACGATTTCGCCAAACTCATGACCGATGCCGCCGGCGCCGCCCAGGGCGTGCGCCGCGAGGTGGAAACCGCCTTCCATGCCCAGGCCGAACGCTGGCTGAACAGCATGGACGTGGTGAAGCGCGAGGAATTCGAGGCCGTTCGCGAAATGGCGATCAAGGCCCGCGACGAGAACGAGGCGCTGATGGCCCGCATCGTGGCGCTGGAAGCGAAGCTCGCCGACAAGCCCTGACCTGCCCGGAAGGCGTCGTCCAAGGCCGCGGATCGCCCCGATCCTGCGGCCTTGTTTTTTGAAACTATTAACCATTTGTTAACCATCTTCATTTGCGCCGGCCGGTGAATCACCGCAGGCGCTGTCCAGCGATAAAATCTTCATAATTTTTTCACCCTGTGGACATCCCCGAAAAAGCCAATTCCCAGAGTCATTTATGACTCCGTGCTGAATCGAAATGAGAAGCGCTTTCCACAAGGGCGTGCCCAATTTGCGGGTGAGGGGGCTGGAACTCGGACTCTGCCGTTATACACTGATTTTAAATGATGATTCGAAACGGACCCGGTCAGCCTCGTGCAGGCTCAGTAGCGTAGACTGCGGTTCGTGAAACAATCATTCCAGAGTGTGTATCCGGTATTGTCGAGTCTTTGACGTGCACGTCGCACGACGGGGATCGTTTTGCCGGTCGAAAAGGTGCCGCATGAGCTTGATGGAAATGGACATTCAACGCCAGTCGAACCCGGTCGACATGATCGAATTCGTCGCAGCCAGCAATGACTGGTCCTTCGAGCGTTCCGGCGAAGACGAGATCGCCATGACGGTCGAGGGCCGCTGGACCGATTACCACGTCTCCTTTTCCTGGATGGAGCATTGCGAGGCACTGCACATCGCCTCCGCCTTCGACATCAAGGTGCCGGAAAAGCGCGTGAACGAGGTGATCCGCCTGCTCTCGCTGATCAATGGCCAAGTGCTGATGGGGCATTTCGATCTCTGGCGTCAGGAGGAGGTCGTGATCTTCCGCCAGTCGCTGCTGCTCGCCGGCGGTGCAGAGCCCAACAATCAGCAGGTCGAAGTGCTGCTGTCCAACGCGCTCGATACCTGCGAGGCCTATTATCAGGCGTTTCAATTCGTGGTTTGGTCCGGTATGGATGCAAAGAGCGCCGTGGAGGCCGTTCTTTTCGAAACCGCAGGGGAAGCGTAAACATGACGGGAATGCCATCTGGCGCAGTCGTACTGGTCGGTGCCGGAAACATGGGCGGAGCCATGCTCTCGGGCTGGCTGAAGAATGGCGTGCCGGGGTCCTCCGTGCTGGTGCTCGATCCGGGCCCGTCGGAGCCCATCCTGCAGATGATCACCGAGGCTGGAGCGCGCCATAGCGCCACGCCGCCGGAAGGCCTCAAGGCCGGCATCATCTTCATCGCGGTGAAGCCGCAGGTGATGGACAAGGTTCTGCCGCCGCTGAAGGGACTGGTCGGTCGGGATACGGTCGTCGTCTCGGTCGCCGCCGGCAAGACGCTCTCCTTCCTCGAACAGCATCTCGGCGAGGCCGGCATGGTCCGCGCCATGCCGAACACGCCGGCGATGATCGGCCGCGGCGTGACCGGCGCATTTGCCAATGCCCGCGTAACGCCGGAACAGCGCCAGCAGGTGCAGAACCTCCTGAAGGTCAGCGGTCCGGTCGAATGGGTTTCCTCCGAAGCGGATATCGATGCCGTAACCGCGCTTTCGGGCAGCGGTCCGGCCTATGTCTTCTATCTCGTCGAATGCATGGCAGAGGCGGGCCGCAAAGCGGGCCTGCCGGCGGACCTCGCCATGCGTCTCGCACGGGAAACCGTCTCGGGGGCCGGTGAGCTTCTTCACCGGTCCCCCGATGATGCGTCGCGCCTTCGGCAGAACGTCACCTCACCCGGCGGCACGACCGCCGCGGCGCTGTCCGTGCTGATGGCCGAGGACGGCATGCAGCCGCTCTTCGACAAGGCCATCGAGGCCGCCCGCAGGCGGGCCGGCGAACTGGCGGGCTGATCCCATGCACGGCGAGATCACTTACGCGGATTTCGAACAGGTCGAGATCCGCATCGGCACCATCCTCAAGGCAGAGCCCTTCCCGGAAGCCCGCAAGCCGGCTTACAAGCTGCAGATCCATTTCGGCGACGAAATCGGCGTCAAGAAGTCCTCCGCCCAGATCACCGTGCATTACAAGCCGGAAGACCTCGTCGGTCGCCAGGTCATGGCCGTCGTCAACTTCCCGCCCCGCCAGATCGGGCCGATGAAGTCGGAAGTTCTGACGCTGGGATTCGCCGATGCCAATGGCGACATCGTTCTGGCGCAGCCGGAGCGGG
>CAMFHT010000275.1 GCA_945952245.1 uncultured Rhizobium sp.
TGACGATGTCGACATTGCCGGTGCGCTCGCCATTGCCGAACAGCGTGCCCTCGACGCGGTCGGCACCCGCCATCAGGCCGAGCTCGGTCGCGGCGATGCCCGTGCCACGGTCGTTGTGCGGGTGGAGCGAGATCAGCACGTTCTCCCTGCTGTCGATGTTGCGGCACATCCATTCGATCTGGTCGGCATAGATGTTCGGCGTGGACATCTCGACCGTGGACGGCAGGTTGAGGATCAGCTTGTTTTCTGCCGTCGGCTTCACCTCGGCGATGACCGCGTTGCAGATCTCCAGCGCCACCTCCAGCTCGGTGCCGGTGAAGCTTTCGGGCGAGTATTCGAAGCGGTAGTTGCCGCCCGATTTCGCCGCCATGTCCATGATCATCTTCGCGGCATCGACGGCGATCTGCTTGATGCCGGCGACGTCCTTGCCGAAGACCACGCGGCGCTGCAGTTCGCTGGTGGAATTGTAGAAGTGGATGATCGGACGGTGCGCGCCTTCCAGCGCCTCGAAGGTGCGGGTGATCAGCTCCGGCCGGCACTGCACCAGCACCTGCAGCGAAACGTCCTCGGGCACGTTGCCATCTTCCACGCACCAGCGGGCGAAGTCGAAATCCGTCTGCGAGGCGGAGGGAAAGCCGATCTCGATTTCCTTGAAGCCCATGTCGAGCAACAGGTTGAACATGCGGGCCTTGCGGTCGTGGCCCATGGGGTTCACCAGCGACTGGTTGCCGTCGCGCAGGTCCACCGAGCACCAGATCGGCGGCGTCACGATCGTCTTCGAGGGCCAAGTCCGGTTCGGCAGGTCGATCTGCGGATAGGGCTGGTACTTGCGGGAGGCCTCGGGCATGCCCTTGGTAGATTTGGTGTTCGTCGCGTCCATTGTTCGTCTCGTCTCGTTCGACCGCATGCGTCGCACCGCTCATAGCGTTTCCGGGCGGGTTTGGCGACAGCAGGGCGGGACCTCAAGAGGTCTAAATGCCGGAATTCAGGTGTTTGTTCGAGGAGCTCTTCGCCTGAACGGCTAACCCGGCCGCCGGGCGCTCCTCAACGGACCCGGCAACCGCGGATAAGGCCGAGAAGAAGAAGCGAGTTTGGACCACGCGCAGCCGCGACCGCAGGCTGAGAGCCCGGCGCAGCAAAGGCGGCAAAGGATGTGGTCCTGTCGTTCATGGCTGGAAAACTATATTGCTTCGCCCCGGACGGTCAAGAGCAATCCACTTGCGGAAAATTCCATTGAGTGAGACATTTCGAATATACTGCTCAAGATCGGAATTGACGTGCCAATCACTTTTCATCCTCGCATGGGCCAGGTCTTGATGGCCGACTTTTCGGATCTCAGGCAACCGGAAATGACGAAAGTGCGGCCGGTGATCATCCTGTCACCGAGACTTCCTTACCGCTCGGAGTTGGTAACAGTGGTGCCGATCAGCCTGACGCCACCTCGCCACGAGCTTCCGTTCTGCCATTTGCTGTCCCGCAATTATCATCTTGGGGAGAATCAGGACAAACCCTCATGGGCCAAAGCGGACATGGTCATGACCATCTCGCTCGGCCGGCTTAATGGGTTCAAAATCGGCAAACGCCGCTGGGCTTATCCGGAATTGTCCGCGGAAGACCTGCTCGAGGTGCGACGTGCAGTTCTGCACGGTCTGAGATACGGATCTCTTGCCATGGAACTTTAGTAAGTGTACAAGTAACTTGTATCCCGTTCATCGGGCTTTAAGACCTGGAGACAGGCAGGCGCGACACCAAGACGATGACAAGCCTCGTTGCGCTGATGACCTTTTGTCCCTGAAGCCTCGCTAGCGCGGGGCTTCTTGCATTTTACCGCCTCGCCACCCGCGCCAGCACCATGGCAAGCCCGCCCGCGAGCAGGCCCCAGAAGGCGCCGGAGATGCCGAGGAAGGTGACGCCGGAAGCGGTCACGAGGAAGGTGACGGCTGCGGCTTCGCGGGTCTCCGGCTCCTTGAGGGCTGCGACGGCCGAACCGGAGAAAGCGCCGATGAGCGCGAGGCCGGCGACCGCCTGGATGAGGATCGGCGGCGCAAGGCCGACGAAGCCGGTGACGGCACCGGCGAAGAGCCCGAAGATCACATAGCCGATACCGGCGATGATCGCTGCCCAGTAGCGGCGGTTCGGATCCGGATGCGCATCCTCGCCTGCACACATGGCGGCGGTGATGGCGGCAAGGTTCACGGCATGACCCCCGAAGGGAGCGGAAAGCAGCGAGAAGAGGCCGGTCGTCGCAAACAGTGGCCCGGGCGTCGGGTCATAATCATTGACCTTCAGCACGGCAATTCCGGGAATGTTTTGCGAGGCCATGGTGACGATGAAGAGCGGCAATGCCACCGAGATCATGTCCTGCAGGCGGAAGACCGGCGCGACGAGTTCCACCGTCGGACCAAGCGAAGCCGCCCAGGCGGCGAGCGCGCCATCCGGGATCTTTACCCCGAAGGCGAGGACGAGGACGAAGGCGGCGAGCGCCGCCGGCACGGCATAAAGGCGCTTCCATGCCCCCACCAGCAGCCAGGCGACGACGATCGGCAGGCCGAAGGCGGGGTTGAAGGCAACGGCCTTCACCGGCGCGAAGCAGAGACCGACCAGCACGCCCGCCAGCATGGCATTGGCGAGCGGCGCGGGAATGGAGGCGACCGCCTTGCCAAGCGGCTTGAAGAGGCCCGCGACCACGATCAGCAGGGCACAGACGATGAAGGCGCCGACGGCTCCGGCAAAGCCGCCCTCGACCGCGCCGGCGGTGGCGAGCAGCGCTGCCCCGGGCGTCGACCAGGCAATGCTGACAGGAAGCCGGGTGGTGCTGGAAAGAACGACGGCGCAGAGCCCCATGGAGATCGACAGCGCCATCAGGCCCGACGCCGCCTGTGCATCCGTGGCGCCCACGCCCTTCAGCCCCTGCAGCACGACGGCGAAGGAACTGGCAAAGCCCGCAAAGGCGGTGAGCAGCCCCATCAGGAAGGCTTGCGGCGAAAGATCCTTGAGCATGGGGGCACCGGCTGAGGCAGGGAAAGTCAGGTCAGAGGGTTTTCGAGAACCATTCGGTGGTCTTGAGGATGACGTCGTTCACCTTGGCCTTGTCCTGCCCCAGCGCGCCGAAGATGTGGTCCGCATCCGGCACGATATAGCTGAGCTTGGCCTGGCCCTTGGCGAGTGACAGGAACTTCTCGACATAGGCCGCCGAGGCATCCTTGGCGCCGGCAATGGCCATGTAGGCACCCGGATACTTCGAAATGGCTTCGTCCAGCTTGCGGTTCTCGAGACTGTCGAAGAAGGCCTGCTTGAGCGCGATGGTACGCCAGCCGAGATCGAGGCCGACGATGCCATCCTCCTTGGCGCGGTCGAAGGCCTTCTGGCCGAGGCTCGCCAGAAAATCCGCCTTGAAATCGCCGACCGACGACCAGGTGACGAGCGATTTGATCTTCTGCGGCTCCTCTGCCGCGGCGAGCATGCCGACACCGCCGCCGAGGCTGAAGCCGAGCACGCCGACGCGGGCCGAATCGATACCCTTGACCTTGCTCAGATAGGCGAGGCCCACCTTGGCATCATCGAGCTGGCTGTCCACCGTGGTTGCGCCGGTATCGCCATCGCTCTTGCCGAAGCCGCGGAAATCGATCCGGAGCGAGGCAATGCCCATGGCGGCCAGCGCATCCGCCTGGCTCGCGAACATGTTGCCGACCTCGTTCCGGCTGGAGCCGAAGCCGTGCAGCATCAGGACGGCCGGTGCCGGCGGCGCATCGGGCGCGACACTGTCCGGAATGTTGAGCGTTGCGGCGATGCCGCCGTTCAGCATGACGGTCGTTTCGTTCGCCAGCACCGCCAGCGGTGCCGCAAGCAGGGCAAGGGCTGCGCCGGCGAGACGGAAGCCCGTGCGCCTGCGCCGGTCCGCCGTCTGGTTCTCGATGCGTCTGCTCTTGCCTGCCATGTCTCGTCTCCCGCTTCCTCTCTCCTGAAAGAGAGCTAGCGCGCCTTCGTCGCCGGACTATTCCGATAATTCAGGATCGGACACAAGGGCTTTCGAGCGTACTGGCCGAGCGCGCAACAAAAAAGCGCCCCGCAAAGGGGGCGCTTTGATGACAGCAGGACAATTTTAACGGCTCAGGCGCCGATTTCGGCCTGCGAGGAAATGATCTTCGAAACGAGGCCGTATTCCTTGGCTTCCTCGGCGGAGAGCCAGTAGTCGCGATCCGTGTCCTTGGCGATCTTTTCGATCGGCTGGCCGGTGGCGGCGGCGAAAATCTTGTTCAGGCGCTCGTTCATCTTGATGATCTCGCGGGCCTGGATCTCGATGTCCGACGCCATGCCGCGGGTGCCGCCGGACGGCTGGTGCAGCAGGAAGCGGGTATTGGCGAGGCAGAGGCGGCGCTCCTTGGGAACGCTCACATAGATGAGCGCGCCGGCCGAGGCCACCCAACCCGTGCCGATCATCCAGACCTTCGGCTTGATGAACTTGATCATGTCATGGATCGAATCGCCCGATTCCACGTGACCGCCGGGCGAATTCACGAAGATGCGGATGTCTTCGTCGCCGGCAGCGGCGAGAGCCACGAGCTGCGAGCAGACCTTCTGGGCCAGTTCCATGTTGATGGGGCCGTAGATGAAGATCGAACGGGACTTGAACAGGTTCGCTTCCGTCTCCTTGCCCAGGGGCAGTTCGGTCTTCTTGTCTTCTTCATCGCTCATCGGGCTTCTCCAGATCTTCGGTTTCATCGCAGATAATGCGAGTCACCCCTGATGACAAGGCGACAACGGCAGCTAGGCACGAAACCGGTGAAGGAAAGCTTGAGGCGCCGGATTTTTGAGCGATCTGCCAAGGTTGCGCCGTCATGACCCGCATGTCCCGAATTGCGTAGGCACGACCGGATGATTTCAGTGGACGCCGGAACCGCTTCGGCTCATCTTGTGCAGTGCGACATAAGAACAAGAATCTCGCACCATATCCTCGCCTCCCGGGAGCCATACATGAAACGATATCTTCCTCTCATCGCCATCTTCGCCGCCACGCCCGCCTTTGCGCATACGGGCGTCGACCACGTCCACTCCTTCGCAAGCGGCCTCATGCATCCCTTCACCGGCCTGGATCATCTCGCGGCCATGCTTGCGACCGGTTTCATCGGCTCGGCCTATATCGGCCTGAAGAAGCTCGCCGCCCCCGCCGCCTTCCTCGCCGCCATGGTGGCAGGATACGGGCTCGCGCTCTCCGGCATGACGCTGCCGGAGGTGGAAACGGTCATCCTCGCCTCCGTCGTGGTGCTCGGTGCACTCTGCCTCCTGCCGCAGCGGGTGGTCACAGCCTCGCTGCTCGCCGCAGGCTTCGCGGTGTTTCATGGCTATGCACACGGGGCAGAAGCCGGCGCTGCGGCGGCGCTGCCGTTCGGGGCCGGGTTCGTCGTGGGCTCGGCGGTGCTGATGGCTGCGGGTATGCTGGCCGGCTCCGTTTTTCGTGGAACTGTGTTACGGACAGCTTGATTTCGA
>CAMFHT010000276.1 GCA_945952245.1 uncultured Rhizobium sp.
ACCCCCCTCTGTCCTGCCGGACATCTCCCCCACAAGGGGGGAGATCGACCCGGGGACGGCGCTTCCTGCTGATCTCCCCCCTTGTGGGGGAGATGCCTGGCAAGGCAGAGGGGGGTACCTCCCGCAGCTTTAGCGATCTGTTCAAGCAAACGGCACCTTCCCCCGGTTGAACAACCCATCCGGATCGAGCGCCCGTTTCACCGCCTGCGCCAGGTTCCGCTTGACCGGGTCGGTATAGGTCAGCCAGGCATGGCGCTTTTCCGTGCCGATGCCGTGTTCGGCGGAGAAGCTGCCGCCAAGGTCGCGGACGCCGTCGTAGACGGCGGCTTCGATCGCGAGCTTATCGGTTTCACTGGCATGGCCCACATGGGTGATCGAGATGTGCAGGTTGCCGTCTGCCATATGGCCGTAGACATAGGCGTCCCAGACCGGGTTTGCCGCCTTCAGGCGGGCGCGGAAATCGGCGACGTAGCGGTCGAGGCTGCCCGGCGGCAGCGAGACGTCGAAGGACGGCGCATCCGGGTGCTCGCGGTAGATGAAGCCTGCTTCTTCCCGGAGCTGCCAGAATTTTCGCGCCTGCGTCAGCGATTGGGCGACGAGGCCGGAGGTGATGCCGGCCTCTTCCCAGAGATCGGCGAGCACCGCCTCCAGCGCCTCCATGGCCTGTTCCGTGCTTTCGCCGGAGACCTCGGTCAAGAGCACGGCGGTGGTGTCCGGCGCGAGCCAGCCGGTGTCGAAGCCGTGGTTCTTCGCGCTGTCGTGGAAATAGTGCGCCCACATCAGCTCCGCCCCTTCGAGCTGGAGGGCGGGGCGCGCCTGCAGCGCGCCGGTGAGCCTCAGCGCATGGCCCGCGGAGGGCAGGCCGATCAGCGCCGTTGCCCGTTCGGGGTTGCGTGTCTCGAGCTTCAGCACCACGCGGGTGACGAAGCCGAAGGCGCCTTCTCCGCCGATGATCAGATGCTTGAGGTCGGGGCCGGCAGAGACCTTGATGACGCGGGTGAGATCGGAAAACACCGAACCATCCGGCAACACGGCTTCGAGCCCCAGCACCTGGTGCCGCATCACGCCATTGCGGAAGGCGAGGATGCCGCCGGCATTGGTGGAGACCATGCCGCCGATCGTCGCCGTGCCGCGCGAGGCGAGGTCGATACCGGTGGTGAGGCCGAGCGGATGCAGCGCCTGCTGCAGGGCTTCGAGCGCAACGCCCGCGCCGACCGTGACCGTCCGCTCTTCCGCATGGATCGCCTCGATCCGGTTCAGCCTTGCGGTCGACAGGATGAGTTCGCCCGCCCGGCTGATGCCGCCGCCGACAAGGCCGGTCCGCCCGCCCTGCGCGACGACCGGCGCCCGGTTTTCCCGGGCGAAGCGGATGAGGGCGGCTGCCTCTTCCGTAGAAGCCGGCAAGGCCATCACGCCGCCCGCGAAGTTATCCGGATGCTCCCCCGGCGCGCGGCCGGCGAGATCCTCCGGTCCCTGGAGGATCGTCTCCGGAAAGGCGGCCTTCAGCGTCTCGAACAGGGTTTCTGCAGGGGAAGGCATGGCGAGCGTCATGATCTGGTGTTCCGGCGGCGTTTCGCGAAGGCTAGTCCGGAACGCGCCCGCACATCAAGGTGCGGATTTCGGCAGGGTGCCCTCGATCGACTGCACCTCGTTCATGACCGCCGGACCTTCCGTCTCCAGGGCGAACACTGCCCCGATCAGCAGCACAAAGATCAGCCCGATTGCCGCCAGGTAGGCGGCGAAGGCCTTCAGCAGGCCCGTGACCCGCCGCGCGCCATGCATGTCCGCAATCACCCAGCCATTGTAGACGAGACCGATGAGGAGCCGCACGCTTCCCGGGAGCGGGATCTGGGAGGGCAGCAGCGCGAGACCGATGATGCCCTGGATCAACAGCGATTCCGCCAGGCCATAGGTCATGAGGATGGTGTATTCCGGCAGGGTCAGCCCGCTCCTTCTGTAGAAGACGAAGCGCAGCAGAAGTGCTGCCACCGCCGCCTGCAGCAGGGCGAAGTGGTAGAAATGATCGTAGAGCCAGCCGATGGCGGCGAGTACCACCTTGTCCTTCGGCGCCTGCCCGGTGAAGCCGAGCGCAGCGTCATCGAAATGGCCGCGATCCATGCCTTGCAGCGAGAGCACCCAGAGATGAAAGGCGGCAGCGACGATGAGGTAGCTGACCGGCCGCACGAGCAGCAGCCGGTCCTTGAACAGGTAGCGCCGCACCTGCCGGCCGGGAGCAACGAGCAGCCCGATCGCCGTCTGCCGGAAACCCTTCTGCAGCCATACGGCGGAAAGCTCCGCCATGAGTGCCTTGAAGGTCATGCGCGGCGGGTCGATCTCGCGCCCGCACTTGCTGCAGAAGCGGCCCTGACGATCGTGATCGCAGGCTTCCTCGCTTGGCCCGAACCGCATGCCTTGCCCCCTGTTTCGCCCATCATCCCTTGCCGCAACACGGAACGGCCCGCAAGCGCATTTCTTGCGCTCAAATATTGACCTTGACGTCAACGTAATTTAATTTCCTGTCGATCATCTTTCGCATGTGCAAAATCGAAGCACCGGCGTCGCAAACCCGCCTCGACAACCGGGTTTTCATTTGCCAAGAGAGAAGTGACAATCTGGGGAAGGCTGGCCTGCGCGCCGGCCCGGTGGAGACTGAACAGCATGAGCGAGCACATGGAATTGCCCGAACGTGAGAGCATGGAATTCGACGTCGTGATCGTCGGCGCCGGCCCTGCGGGCCTGTCGGCAGCAATCCGTCTGAAGCAGGTGAACCCGGATCTTTCCGTGGTCGTCCTGGAGAAGGGCGCCGAAGTCGGTGCGCATATTCTCTCCGGCGCCGTCGTCGACCCCGTCGGCATCGACCGGCTGCTGCCGGATTGGCGCGAGGATGCGAGCCATCCCTTCAAGACGCCGGTGACGGACGACCAGTTCCTTTTCCTCGGGCCCGCCGGATCGCTTCGCCTGCCGAACGCCTTCATGCCGCCCCTGATGAACAATCACGGCAATTATATCGTCTCGCTCGGAAACGTCTGTCGCTGGCTGGCGACCAAGGCGGAAGAGCTTGGCGTCGAGATCTATCCGGGCTTTGCCGCTGCCGAAGTGCTCTACAATGACGAAGGTGCCGTCATCGGCGTCGCCACCGGCGACATGGGCATTGGCCGCGACGGCGAGCCGGGCCCGAACTATACCCGCGGCATGGCGCTTCTCGGCAAGTATACGCTGATCTCGGAGGGCGTGCGCGGTTCGCTCGCCAAGGAGCTGATCGCGAAGTACAGGCTGTCCGAAGGCCGCGAGCCGCAGAAATTCGGCATCGGCATCAAGGAACTCTGGCAGGTAAAGCCGGAAAATCACAAGCCGGGTCTGGTGCAGCATTCCTTCGGCTGGCCGCTCAACATGAAGACGGGCGGCGGTTCCTTCCTCTATCACCTCGAGGACAACACGGTTGCCGTCGGCTTCGTGGTGCACCTCAACTACAAGAACCCATATCTCTACCCCTTCGAGGAATTCCAGCGCTTCAAGACCCATCCGGCGATCCGCGGCACCTTCGAAGGCGGCAAGCGCCTGTCCTACGGCGCCCGCGCCATCACCGAGGGCGGTTACCAGTCGGTGCCGAAGCTCTCCTTCCCCGGCGGCGCGCTGATCGGCTGCTCGGCCGGCTTCGTCAACGTGCCGCGCATCAAGGGCAGCCACAATGCGGTGCTCTCCGGCATGATGGCGGCGGAAAAGCTGGCGGAGGCCATTGCCGCCGGCCGCGCCAATGACGAGCCGGTCGAGATCGAGAACGCATGGCGCGACAGCCCGATCGGGCTCGACCTCAAGCGGGTGCGCAACGTCAAGCCGCTGTGGTCGAAGTTCGGCACCGCAATCGGCGTAGCGCTCGGCGGCCTCGACATGTGGACGAACCAACTGTTCGGCTTCTCCTTCTTCGGCACGCTCAGCCACGGCAAGACGGACGCCCAGTCTCTGGAGCCGGCTTCGAAGCACAAGAAGATCGACTATCCGAAGCCGGACGGCGTGCTGACCTTCGACCGTCTCTCCTCGGTGTTCCTGTCGAACACCAATCACGAGGAAGACCAGCCGATCCACCTCAAGGTGAAGAACCCGGAACTGCAGAAGACCTCCGAGCTCGACGTCTTCGCCGGCCCCTCGACCCGCTATTGCCCGGCGGGCGTGTACGAATGGGTGGAAAAGGACGGCAAGCCGGTCTTCGTCATCAACGCGCAGAACTGCGTGCACTGCAAGACCTGCGACATCAAGGACCCGAACCAGAACATCAACTGGACCGTGCCGCAGGGCGGCGAAGGGCCGGTTTATCCGAACATGTGATTGGTTGGCAGCACGATCCTGCGTGACAAAAGGCGGTCCAAGGGGCCGCCTTTTTGCTTGCCGTCGCCATCTGCGATGCCTAGAAGACCTGACCATGATCAAGGCCCTGATTTTCGATCTCGATGGCACGCTTGTCGACAGCGAGCTGATTGGTGCGGAAGCGCTGGCTTCCCTTCTGCCTGAACTCGGCCTCACCGGTGCCGAGATCATGGCGCGTTACCGGGGGTGGCGGTTTGCGACCATCCTCGAGGAATTCTCGACGCTGACGGAGCGCCGGCTGGACGAGAGTTTCGTCGAAGCCTATCGCGCGCTCTCGGGCAAGCGCTTCGAAGCCGAGCTTCAGGCCTTTGCCGGTGTCGAGGAGATGCTGCAGATGGCAACCCTTCCCATGTGCATCGCCTCCAGCGGCCCGCCGGAAAAGATCGCCCGGTCGCTGCGAGTGACGGGGCTCGGGCGGTTCTTCGGCGAGCGGGCCTACAGCGCCTATGTGGTGAACAGCTGGAAGCCCGATCCCGGCCTCTTCCTGCATGCGGCGGCCGCCATGGGCGTCGAGCCGGGGGAGTGCCTCGTCATCGAGGACAGCGAAGTGGGCGTCGAAGCCGCGCGACGGGCCGGCATGCGGGCGCTCGTCCACTGCCCTGAAAACAAGGGCCTGCCGGGTTTGCCGCATTTCTCCGATTACCGGGATTTTCACGAGGCCGTTCGGCAGCTGGCGGCCGCCTGATTTGAAAAGTGTTAAGGCTGGCGAAGCGGCCTTTACCCTTGATTAACCATAAATCCCCTAAGCTCCGGTGCATCAACGCATTCTTAGGGATTTATCGGATGGCACTCTCACGCCGCGGCTTCCTGATCGGCCTACCTCTTGTTCTGGCCGGCTGCACCACCAACAACGACCAGCAGAAATATGCCGCGCTGCCGGAGGAAAAATTCCCGCTCGAGCGCGTGCCGATCGAAAAGATCAAGCCGGAGCTCCGCCGTCAGGAAGTGGCCTATGCCACGCCGCATCCGGCCGGCACGATCGTGGTCGACACGCCGGCGCGGCGGCTCTACTACGTGCTCGGCGGCGGCAAGGCGATCCGCTACGGCATCGGCGTCGGTCGCAACGGCTATTCGCTGGCCGGCTGGGCGCATGTGGGCCGCAAGGCGGAATGGCCGA
>CAMFHT010000277.1 GCA_945952245.1 uncultured Rhizobium sp.
GATCTCCCCCCTTGAGGGGGAGATGCCTGGCAAGGCAGAGGGGGGTACCATCGCCAATCCCAAAATGATCGCAAGACGCGGTCTACCCTCCCGCAACCTCCCGGACTGTACTAAACCCCAACCCTCAACTCAGGACCGGCGTCTCTTCCAGCAAACCGCGCACGAAATCAAAAAGTCCCGGCCGTCTGTCCCGGCGAAGGCGTTCGGCGGAGACGATGGCGCGCATGGCGTCGTAGGCGGCCTGGAGGTCGTCGTTGACGATGACATAGTCATATTCGCGCCAGTGCTCGATTTCGGAGCGGGAATTGGCTAGCCGGGTGGCGATGACGTCGGCGGTGTCCTCGGCGCGCCGGTGCAGGCGGGACTGTAGCTCGGACATGGTCGGCGGCAGGATGAAGATCGCGACGACGTCAGCCCGCATCTTTTCCTGCAGCTGCAGCGCGCCCTGCCAGTCGATGTCGAACAGCATGTCGCGGCCCTCGGCCATGGCCGTTTCCACCGCCTCGCGCGGCGTGCCGTAGAAATTGCCGTGCACCTCCGCCCATTCGAGAAGCGCGTCCGTGTCGCGCAGCCTCTCGAACTCCTTCACTGAGATGAAGCGGTAGTGCACGCCGTCGATCTCGCTCGGGCGGCGCTTGCGCGTGGTGACGCTGACCGAGAGGCTGAGGCCGATATCGGATTCGAGCAGATTTCGTGCGATCGTCGACTTGCCTGCACCGGATGGCGAGGAGATGACGAGCATGAGCCCGCGGCGCTGGATGGTGCTGTTCTTGGATGAGCCCCCGCTCATGGTCTTACTCCAGATTCTGGACCTGTTCGCGGAACTGGTCGATCACTACCTTGAGCTCTATGCCCGCCGCCGTGACTGCCGCGCTGTTCGATTTCGAACAGATCGTATTCGATTCCCGGTTAAATTCCTGTGCCATGAAATCGAGCTTGCGCCCGACCGGCCCGCCCTTGGAAAGAAGATCCCGGGCTGCCGCGACATGCGCCTTCAGCCGGTCGATCTCTTCGCGCGTATCCACCTTGGTGGCAAGAAGTGCTGCCTCCGCATGCAGCCGGTCGCGGTCTAGGGAGGAGGAGGCGTCGAGCAGCGCCGCAACCTGGGCGCCGAGCTTCTTCGCGATCTCTTCCGGCCGCCGCTGCGGGTCTTCCTCGACGATCCGCGCCAGTGCCTCGATCTGGTCGACGTGGCCGGAAAGCACCGCGTTCAGCGCCTGACCCTCCGCCTCCCGCATGGTGACAAGCCCCGCGAGCGCATCGGAAAAACCCGCCTCGATCGCCGCGTCCCGCGCCTTGCGGGCAGCCTCGTCGTCTTCGGCCTCGCGAAACTCGATCAGCCCGCGGATGGCGAAGAGCTGGTCGAGCGTCAGCGGGCTCTGGTCGACGATGTCCTTGAGGTCGGCGCGGAGCGTCATCAGTGCCGAGAGCGCGTCGCGGTTCACCACCGCTTCCATGCGGTTCTCCGCGACCGTGACGGTAAGCCCGGCCTGTACATTGCCGCGCGCCAGCTTTTCCCCGGCCAGCGTCTTCACGACCGCTTCCAGATGCTCGAAGCCGGTGGGCAGGCGCAGCCGCACGTCGAGGCCCTTGCCGTTGACGGAGCGCAGTTCCCACACCCAGCGATAGCGGCCAACCGTGCCCTCGCGCCGGGAAAAACCAGTCATGGATTGCAGTGTCATGCCCCCAACTCTCCCCTGCGGTGGCTTCCGGTTCTGCCCGAAAGCCGGCACCCCGTCCCCGATTGCGAACCCCGCCTCGGCGGCGGGGTGCTGATACTTACTTCTTCTTCTTTTGTGACTTGCCGGCGGGCTTTGCCTCTTCCGGCACCTCGTCGGCGGGCTGACCGTCCACGGCGACGTTTTCGCCATTACCCTTGGCCGCCTCGAGCTTGCGCCAGCGCTTCACGTTGGCATTGTGCTCTTCAAGCGTTGCCGCGAAGACGTGGCCGCCCGTGCCGTCGGCGACGAAGTAGAGGTCTTCGGTCCGCCAGGGATTGGCAACGGCCTCCAGCGCCGCCTTGCCCGGCCCCGCGATCGGCCCGGGCGGCAGGCCCTTGATGATATAGGTGTTGTAAGGCGTGTCCTTGGTGAGATCCGACTGGTAGATCGGCCGGTCCGCCGGCTTGCCCTCGCCGCCGAAGAGACCGTAGACGATGGTCGGGTCGGACTGCAGGCGCATGCCTTTTTTCAGCCGGTTCAGGAAGACGGAAGCGACATGCGGGCGTTCGTCGGCCTTGCCGGTTTCCTTCTCCACGATCGAGGCGAGTGTCACGAATTCGCGCTTGTCGGCGAGCGGCAGCGAGGGATCGCGCCGTTCCCAGATCTCGTCCACCAGCTTGGCTTGGGCGGCGCGGGCCTGGTTGACGATGTCGATGCGCTTGGTGCCGCGCGAGAACTTATAGGTATCGGGCCTCAGCGTACCTTCGGCAGGCATTTCGGTCGGCAATTCGCCCTCGAGAACGGGATCGTCGCGGAGCCGGTCGAACATCTGCTTTACCGTCAGTCCCTCCGGGAAGGAGACGGAGTAGAGGATGGACTTGCCTGAACGCAGAAGCTCCATCACGTCCTTCATCGAGGCATGCGCCTTGATCTCGTATTCACCTGCCTTCAGCGTGCTGCCCTTCAGATAGGTCTTCGAGACATAGAGGAAGACGCGGCCATCGGAGATGATGTTGTTGCGCTCCAGCGCATTCGAGATCTCGTTGAGGCCGGCGCCCTCGCGGGCGAGGAAGGTGGTGTTGGTTTCGAGCGGCCCCGGGGCATTGAAGGTGGAGAGCGCGTAATAGGCGACCGCGATCAGGATCACCGTCGCCATGACGGCAAGCGTCATCAGGAAGTTGAAGAAGATCACGACCTGGCTGCGGGCACTGCGCGAGCGCGTTGGCGGCATGGGCACGCGCTCGGGCTTCAGCGCCTCGCTTGCGGACTTCGGAATGATAGGACTGCCAGTAGCCGGTTGTCCGGCCTCGCGGCCGAATTGCTGGTCCTTGTTCTGGTCGCTGTCGCTCACGTCATCCTCATGATTTGTTTGCCGGACATGTGCCGAAGCAATGCGGCAAAAAAGGGCCCCGGGCGAAAAGCCCGGTCACCGACGTCACGCCTTGCCTCCGGACGGGAGGAAGACAGCGCACGGCGGAGCATGGGAGAACCCCGCCGCTTTCAAGGGTCAAGCCTGGTAGCGGCGCAGCACCAGGGAGGCATTGGTGCCGCCGAAGCCGAAGGAATTCGACACGGCAACGTTGACTTCGCGCTCGCGGGCCTTCTTCGGCACCAGGTCGATCTTCGTCTCGCGCTCGGGATTGTCGAGGTTCAGCGTCGGAGGCACGATGTTGTCGCGGATCGCGAGCGTCGCGAAGATCGCTTCAACCGCACCGGCAGCGCCGAGCAGATGGCCGATCGCCGACTTGGTGGACGACATGGAAATCTTCGAGGCCGCATCGCCGACAAGACGCTCGACCGCACCGAGCTCGATGGTGTCGGCCATGGTCGAGGTGCCGTGGGCGTTGACATAGTCGATTTCGCCCGGCGTCACGCCTGCGCGCTTGAGCGCCATGCCCATGCAGCGATAGGCGCCGTCGCCGTCTTCCGAAGGTGCCGTAATGTGGAAGGCGTCGCCGGAGAGGCCGTAGCCGACCACTTCGGCATAGATCTTCGCGCCGCGCGCCTTGGCGTGCTCCAGTTCTTCCAGAACCACGATGCCGGCGCCTTCGCCCATGACGAAACCGTCGCGGTCGCGGTCATAGGGGCGCGAGGCCATCTGCGGATTGTCGTTGTGCTGGGTGGAGAGCGCCTTGCAGGCGGCAAAGCCAGCGAGCGCGATGCGGCAGATCGGCGATTCCGTGCCGCCGGCGACCATGACATCCGCATCGCCGAGCGCGATCAGGCGGGCCGCATCGCCGATGGCATGCGCGCCGGTCGAGCAGGCGGTGACGACAGAGTGGTTCGGGCCGCGCAGCTTGTGGCGGATCGAGACATGGCCGGAAACGAGATTGATGAGACGGCCCGGGATGAAGAAGGGCGAAATGCGGCGCGGGCCCTTTTCCTTGAGCGTATAGCCGCCCTCGACGATGCCTTCGAGGCCGCCGATGCCGGAACCGATCAGCACGCCTGTGGCGATCTGGTCTTCTTCCGATGTCGGGTGCCAGTTCGCGTCGGCCAGCGCCATGTCGGCAGCGGCCATGCCGTAGACGATGAAGGGATCGACCTTGCGCTGTTCCTTCGGTTCCATCCACTGATCGGCGTTATAGGTGCCGTCGGTGCCGTCGCCGAACGGAATGCGGCAGGCGATCTTGGCGGGAAGGTCTTCGACTTCGAATTCGGTGACGAGGCGGGCGGCGTTCTGACCGGCAAGAAGCCGGCTCCAGCTCACTTCCGTTCCGCATCCCAGAGGAGATACCATGCCGGTACCGGTGATAACGACACGTCTCATCGTCCGAAATCCACCCCGTTTTCAATCATGCTAGCTGATGAAGAAACAAAAGCCCGGAAACCCGGGCGTAAAGACGGGTCCCGATCAGGGACCCGCCGATCTCATGAAGTCAGGTCTCAGGCCTGGGCCTTCTCGATGAACTTGACGGCGTCGCCGACCGTCAGGATCGAGTCTGCAGCATCGTCAGGAATTTCAACGCCAAATTCTTCTTCGAAAGCCATGACCAGCTCAACCGTGTCGAGCGAGTCGGCGCCGAGATCGTCGATGAAGCTTGCGCCTTCAACAACCTTGTCGGCGTCCACGCCAAGATGATCAACAACAATTTTCTTTACGCGTTCTGCGATATCGCTCATGTCGGTTTCCTCGACCTTTGACTTCACCTGGACGCTTTTCACGGCATCCGTACTGATCTGTTGACAGCAAGCCCGCCCACGTCTGAAGCGGGCTCCATGCTGGCAAATCCGTTCTTATCCATCCCGGATCTGCCTTGAAAATCCCGGTATGAAACCGGGTTTCCGGGCCATGACCCCGCACGGATCTTCACAGTCATGGCCCGCTTAACATGGTTTCACTTCGCCGGAAAGCCAGAAAATGCCCGGCAAAGCGTCGTTCAACATGCATTTTTAACCGAACTGCACGCTGTTCGGCGCATGTTTACGAAACGTTTTAGATCATCGCCATTCCGCCGTTCACATGGATCGTCTGACCCGTGACATAGGCGGCTTCGTTGGAGGCGAGATAGACGACGGAGGCGGCGATCTCGGCTCCCGTGCCCATGCGCTTCATAGGGATCGCACCCATGATCGCTTCCTTCTGCTTGTCATTGAGCTTGCCGGTCATGGCGCTTTCGATAAAGCCGGGGGCGACGCAGTTGACGGTGACGTTGCGGGTGGCGATCTCCTGGGCGAGCGACTTGGAAAAGCCGATCATGCCGGCCTTGGAGGCGCAGTAGTTCGCCTGGCCCGGATTGCCGGTCACGCCGACGATCGAGGTGATGTTGATGATGCGGCCGAAGCGGCGGCGCATCATGGGATGGGTAAG
>CAMFHT010000278.1 GCA_945952245.1 uncultured Rhizobium sp.
GTGAGGAACGGTGACTCCTTGACCCAGCCCCGCACCATCCCCTCAGAAGCCGGATACCGGAAGGCCGTGGCAGAGCGGTCGGCGCTGTCGGCGGTTGCCATCGCCATTGCGCTGACGGTGGCGCTGCCAGTGATTGCGATCCTCTGGATGGGCCTGACCGGCGGCTTCGAGAGCCTGCCGCATCTGATGACCGTGGTCTTTCCCCGCGCCGCGGGCCGGACCGTGGAGCTTCTGATCCTGACGGCCGCCGCCGCCGCCTTCTGGGGGATCTCGACGGCCTGGCTGACGACCACCTGCGAATTTCCGCTGCGCCGGCTGCTTTCCTCGGCACTCGTGCTGCCGCTCGCCATTCCCGGCTATCTCGCGGCCTATGCCTATGGCGAATTCCTGGATTTCACCGGACCAGTACAGGGTCTCATCCGCAGCGTGGGCGGTTTCCATTCGGTGAAGGATTACTGGTTCCCGAACGTGCGCTCCATGGGTGGCGCGGTTCTGGTGCTTAGTTCCGTGCTCTATCCCTATCTCTATCTCTCCTGCCGTTCGCTTTTCCTGATGCAGGGCCGCAGCGCCGCCGACGTGGCGCGGACGCTGGGCGCCAGCCCCTGGAAGGTGTTCCGCAGCGTGCAGCTTCCCATGGCGCGGCCGGCGATCGCAATCGGCCTGTCGCTCGTGATGATGGAGACGCTGAACGATATCGGAACCGTCGAATATCTCGGCGTCAACACGCTTACCTTTGCGATCTATGACAGCTGGCTGAACCGCGGCAGTCTGGCAGGCGCGGCCCAGCTCGCCATCATCCTGCTGCTCGTCTCGGGCCTCCTCATCGCCATGGAGCGCGCGGCGCGGCGCAGGCAGCGCTTCTCGTCCAACAAGACGACGACCATCGTGCCGGATGCGGTGCGGCTGAGGCTCACGGGCTGGAAGGGCTTGGTGGCGACGATCACCTGCCTTCTGCCGGTCGCGCTCGGCTTCCTCATCCCCGTTCTGGTCCTTGGCGGTTTTGCGGCACGGCGGCTCGACCACCTGATGGACAGGAAGCTCCTGCATGCGCTCGGCACCTCGATCGTGGTGGCGAGCCTGACGGCGCTCTTTGCCGTCTGCCTCGGCTTCCTGCTTGCCTATGCCAGCCGCTCCACCCGCTCCGGCATCGTCAAGCTTGCCGCCCGCATCGCCTCCTTCGGCTATGGCGTGCCGGGCACGGTGCTGGCGCTCGGCGTGCTCTTTCCCTTCGCCGCCTTCGACAATGCGCTGGATGCCTGGACGCGGCAATGGCTGGGAATTTCCACCGGCCTTCTGCTGACCGGCACCGGCTTTGCCATCGTCTATGCACTTACCGTCCGCTTCCTCACCATGGCAGAGGGCGGCGTGGACAGCGGCTTCCAGAAGCTGTCGCCGCATCTCGACATGGCGGCGCGCACGCTCGGGCGCACCCGGTTCCAGGCGCTGGTTTCCGTGCTGCTGCCGAACCTGCGCCCCGCCATCCTGACCGCGGCGCTCCTCGTCTTCATCGAGACGCTGAAGGAATTGCCGGCGACGATCCTGCTTCGGCCCTTCAATTTCAACACGCTGGCGACGCTCGTCTACGAGGACGCATCCCGCTCCAAGGTGGAGGATGCGTCCATCGCCGCGCTGATCATCATTCTCGCCGGGCTGATCCCGGCGGTCATCGTCTCGCGGTCGCTGGACCGCAGGCGCTAACTCACGGCTTCGATAGCTCCTCGATGCCGGCGAAGAGGTCGAGCGCTTCCGGATTGGCGAGCGCTTCCTTGTTCTTGACCGGCCGGCCATGCACGACCTCGCGCACCGCAAGCTCCACGATCTTGCCGGACTTGGTGCGCGGAATGTCGGTCACCTGCACCACCTTGGCCGGCACGTGGCGCGGCGAAGCGCCGGTGCGGATCTTGGTCTTGATCTTCGAGACGAGATCGGGCGTCAGCCCCTCGCCGCCTGCCAGCCGAACGAAGAGGATGACGCGGACGTCGTCCTCCCAGTCCTGGCCGATGCAGATGGCTTCGGCCACCTCTTCCAGCTGTTCGACCTGATTGTAGATTTCCGCCGTGCCGATGCGCACGCCGCCGGGATTGAGCGTCGCATCCGAGCGCCCGTGGATGACGAGGCCGCCATGCCCCGTCCATTCGGCGAAATCGCCATGGCACCAGACATTAACGAAGCGCTCGAAATAGGCGGCCTTGTATTTCTTGCCGTCGGGATCGTTCCAGAACATTACGGGCATGGAGGGGAAGGCCCTGGAGCAAACGAGCTCGCCCTTTTCGCCACGCACCGGCTTGCCGTCGTCGTCCCAGACATCGACCGCGAGGCCGAGACCCGGGCCCTGGATTTCGCCGCGCCAGACGGGCTTCAGCGGATTGCCGAGCACGAAGCAGGAGACGATGTCCGTGCCGCCGGAAATGGAGGCGAGCTGCACGTCGGGCTTGATGCCTTCATAGACGAAGGTGAAGCCTTCGGGCGAGAGCGGAGAGCCTGTCGACGTGACGAGGCGAAGGGTCGAGAGATCATGCGTCTTCGCCGGCTCGAAGCCGCCCTTGCGCACGGCATCGATGTATTTCGCCGAGGTGCCGAAGACCGCGAACTTTTCCCGCGCGGCATAATCGAAGAGCACGTTTCCATCGGGGTAGAAGGGCGAGCCGTCATAGAGGCAGAGCGTGGCCTTGATTGCGAGGCCGGAAATCAGCCAGTTCCACATCATCCAGCCGCAGGTGGTGAAGTAGAAGAGTTTTTCACCCTCGGTGAGACCGCAGTGCAGACGGTGCTCCTTGAGATGCTGCAAAAGCGTGCCGCCGGCGCCGTGGACGATGCATTTCGGCACCCCGGTCGTGCCGGAGGAGAAGAGGATGTAGATGGGGTGCGAGAACGGCAGGCGGGTGAACTGGATCTCCTGCGCAGTGAACGCGGCGATGAAGTTGCCCAGCGTGCGGGCATTGCCGATGGTGGCAACCGCCGCCTCCGCATCGCCGGCATAGGGCACGACGAGCACGGGCACGGAAAGCTTCACGGCGACGGCCTTCGCCTTTTCCGCCACGTCCTGCCGCTTGCCATTGTACCAGTAGGCATCGCAGGTGATGAAGAGCTTGGGTTCGATCTGGCCGAAGCGGTCGAGCACGCCCTGTTCGCCGAAATCGGGCGAGCAGGAGGACCAGATTGCGCCGAGCGAAGTGGCGGCCAGCATCAGCGCCACCGTTTCCGGTAGGTTCGGCATCATGGCGGCGACCCGATCGCCCTCGCCGATGCCCATGGCCTTCATCGCCTGCTGCAGGCGGGAGACCATGGCGCGGAGTTCGTCCCAGCTCCAGCGATAGCGCACCTTGTCCTCGCCGACGAAGACGAGCGCATCGCCGCGGCCGTTGCCGGCCAGCAGGTTTTCCGCGAAATTCAGCTTCGCATCGGGGAAGAAGCGCGCCTCCAGCATGCGCTCGTCATCGATCAGCAGGCGCTCGCCCTTCTCTCCCTTGACGCCGGAGAAGTCCCAGATCGCCGACCAGAAGAGATCGCGGTGATCGATCGACCATTGGTGGAAGGCATCATAGTCCGCGAAGCTCAGCCCGTGCCGCCCGGCGACGAAATCCATGAAGGCCCGCATCGGGCTCTTCGCCTTGAAATCCTCCGACGGCACCCAGAGCGGCTGTTCGCGGTCCATGCTTTTCCCTCCACGTTTTTTGATGCTGTATAGCATGCTGCAGCGCATTATAAAGCGCTCGCCCGCAGGATCACTTGCGCACCAGCACCGCGCGACTGTTCCGTCAGCGGCGAAGTTTTGATGTATTTAATAGCAGTGATTTTGAATGAATTTTTCTCCGCGCAAGCCTCGCCTCTAGAATGTCGGGAGATTCGCCAGGCTCGGGGGTTAGGCAATGCGACGGTTTACATGGGGCGTGATCAAGCTGGTGCTGGCTTCGATGCTGGCCGGCTGGCTGCTGGGCGTATTCGGCATCACCCCGGAAAGCCTGCTCCGATCTGCGAATCTGAGCCCGCAGGACGTGAGCGATTTCCTCACCCGCGCCTCTGCCTGGGCCGCCCCGCGCATCACGCTGGGTGCGATGATCGTCATCCCGATCTGGCTGTTCACCTATCTCTTCATTCCGTCGCCGGAAGATTGAGGAGACCCCTCCGGACGGGAGGGGTCCCCATTGATCACGGCTGGGCCATGGCCATGCGCTCGTCGCGCTGGCGCTGCAATTCCTGCCGCTTGGTGACGATGGAGGCTGCGACCACGCCGATCGTGACGATGCCGATCATGATGGTGGAGACGGCATTGATCTCGGGCGTCACGCCGAGCTTCACCTGGCTGTAGATCTTCATCGGAAGCGTGGTCGTGCCGGGCCCCGTGGTGAAGGCGGAGGTCACGAGATCGTCCAGCGACAGCGTGAAGGCCAGGACCCAGCCGGAGAACACGGCCGGCGCGATGATCGGAAGCGTCACCTGGAAGAAGGTGGCGACCGGTGAGGCGCCCAGATCCTGCGCCGCCTCTTCCACCGACATGTCGAAGGAGAGAAGCCGCGACTGCACCACCACGGCGACGAAGCACATGGTGAAGGTGATGTGGGCGATCAGCACCGTCCAGAAGCCGCGGTCCATGCCCATGGCCACGAAGAGCAGCAGCAGCGACAGACCGGTGATGACTTCCGGCATGACGAGCGGCGCATAGGCCATGCCGGAAAAGAGCGTGCGGCCGTTGAAGCGGCGGTAGCGCACCAGCGTCAGCGCCGCCATGGTGCCGAGCACGGTCGCCACGGTGGCGGACAGGAGCCCGATGCGGATCGTGACCCAGGCCGATTGCAGCAGCGCATCATTGCTGAGCAGCGAGACGTACCACTTGGTCGAGAAGCCGCCCCACACCGTCACCAGCTTCGACTCGTTGAACGAGAAGATCACCAGCAGCAGGATCGGGATGTAGAGGAAGGCAAATCCCAGCGTTACCGAGATGATGTTGAAGGGTGTCCATCTTTGCATGTCTCGTCTCCCCTCAATCCGCCGACTTGGCCTGCAGGTGCTGGAAGAACATGATCGGAATGACCAGGATCATGAGGAGCACGATCGCCACCGCCGAGGCCACCGGCCAGTCGTGGTTGGCGCTGAACTCGTTCCAGAGCGTCTTGCCGATCATCAGGGTTTCCGAGCCGCCGAGCAGGTCCGGGATCACGAACTCGCCGACGGCGGGAA
Organism: uncultured Rhizobium sp.; assembly: GCA_945952245.1. Classification (GTDB taxonomy): domain Bacteria; phylum Pseudomonadota; class Alphaproteobacteria; order Rhizobiales; family Rhizobiaceae; genus Gellertiella. Next base: position 5,179 of record CAMFHT010000278.1, read on the forward strand.
TGAAGACCAGCATGCAGCCGGCCACCACGCCCGGGATCGAGAGCGGAAAGGTGATCTTCCAGAACGCGCCAATCGGCGTGCAGCCGAGATCCTCGGCCGCCTCGATCAGCGTGCCGTCCATCTTTTCGAGCGCCGAATAGAGCGGAAGCACCATGAACGGCAGGTAGGAATAGACGATGCCGATATAGACCGCATAGGTGGTGTTGAGGATGATCAGCGGCTCGTGGGTGAGCCCGATCCCCATCAGCAGCTCGTTGAGCAGGCCCTCCGGCTTCAGGATCGCGA
>CAMFHT010000279.1 GCA_945952245.1 uncultured Rhizobium sp.
GCCATGCGAAGGTGCACCCGGCGCCGATCCTCGATCCGAAGCTCTTCTCGAACCCGGGCTTCCGCGCCTCGACGCTCGGCGGCTCGATCTTCCGCATCTCGGTGGGGGCGGTGCCCTTCCTCACGCCGCTGATGCTGCAGGTGGGCTTCGGCCTGACCCCCTTCCAGTCCGGCATGATCACCTTCGCCGGCGCCGTCGGCGCGATCAGCACCAAGTTCCTGGCGCAGAAGGTGTTTGCCGCGATCGGCTTCCGCACGACGCTGATCGCCGCCGCCTTCCTCTCGGCCATCACCACGGCGGCGAACGGCTTCTTCGAGGCGACGACGCCGTCCGCCGTCATCATCGCCTTCCTGCTGATGGCGGGCTTCACGAGGTCCTTCTTCTTCACCGGCGTCAACGCGCTCGGCTATGCCGACATCCCCGACGACCGGGCGAGCCAGGCGACCTCGATGAGCTCGGTCGCCCAGCAGGTGAGCCTGGCGCTCGGCGTGGCGCTCGCCGCCGTCATCCTCGAAGTCGGCTCGTCGCTCCGCGGCGGCCCGCTCGAAGTCGCCGACTTCCACGTGGCCTTCTTCGTCATCGCCGTGCTCTCGCTGCTCGGCATGGTGCCGTTCCTCGGCCTCGACAAGCGCATCGGCTCGGCGGTCTCGGGCCAGAGGCGACCCGTGACGCGTCGGCAGGGGTGATGTCGGGAAGTCATAGCTTATCAACCAAGCGACTTGCTAATCGCGAGCATCAAGTGTAAGAACATGCGGGTTGTCTAATTTTATATTTGGGGCATATCTTGAGTGCCAGTCGAGATCAGTCTATTATTCTTAAGTATCTTTACCAAAGGCTTACTTCAGGAAATGAGCGTTATTGAACCATTCCTACAATAAAGAAGAACACAGGCCTGGATTATTCGAACCAATATATGCTCTCATTGACAGATGATCTTGAGGCAGCTGGCTATATTATAACACGCCAAGCCTATCAAATGTCAGGAGGCCGTTTGTTCCAGATCACTGCAGCCGGCATTGATGCAGTTGAGAAAGATGAATTTGTATTTCCTATCGAAAGTGCTGCGTGGACCGGGCGATTCGATCTAACCGAGACTAAGAAAGACCAAATCCGGCAAACATTGAAAGAAATGATAAACTTAATACAAGAGGCGCGTTTATCTAATTCTCGAACGGCGAATGCTTTAGCATTAATAGAATCAGTTGAATTGCTCATCGAAACCCCGGACCCACTTTGGCCTGAAATTATGCGCTTGCTCCACAATCCGGTTCTTGGAAATATCGTTGGCATTGCAGCATTATTATTGACCATTGCCCAGATTGTGGCATCTGCGAGCAGAGGGTGATGATCTTAGTTCTTCACCTTCTTCAGCGCGTCCGGCTTGTGCGCGGCCCGTGCACCTGTCTTCTCGCTCTCGACGATGTACTGCGGATCGTCCTTCGAGGCTGAGACCGTGTGGCCCTTGATCCTGGTGTCGCTGGTCTGCTTGCGCACCACCTTGCCTTCGGTCTTGCCCTGGCTGGTTTCCCAGGACACCTTGTCACCCTTCGAGAGCTTCTTTTCCATGGCCTTGCCTTTCTTGCGTTCGAGCAAGGCAGGGAACGGCGAGGCGGGCCAAATGTTCCCGCCTACTCCGCCCTCTCGCACACTGCCGACAGCTTGTTGCCGTCGGGATCGCGTACGTAGCAGGCGTAGAAATTGGCGTGGTAGGGCCTAAGCCCCGGCGCGCCCTCGTCCGTGCCGCCGGCTTTGAGCGCCGCCTCGTAGAAGGCGTCGACCGCCGCACGGCTTTCCGTTTCGAACGCCACCATGGAGCCGTTGCCGATCGTCGCCGGCTTGCCGTCGAAGGGTTTGGTGACCCAGAAGCGCGTGCGGCTGTCGCCCGGCTTGCCGTAGCCGAACTCGCTGTCGTCGAAGCCCTGCATCTCGAAGCCGAGCGAAGGCATGACGGCCTTGTAGAACCGGCGCGAGCGCGCGAGATCATTGGTGCCGAGCGTGATGTAGAGCAGCATGGAACTCCCCCTCCCCTGCAGTGATCATGTCCCGCCCGAAGCCGGGCGTGTCCAACTATTCCTCTTGCGCCTCTTCGGCGGGCTTGCGGCCCTTGAACCCCTTGGCAAGCAGGAACATTTCCACCGATTCCGCCCGCGAGGAGGCTGGCTTCACGTGCAGCACCTGCCGGAAGTTCTGCTTCAGCATGGTGAGCAGGTCCTTCTCCGTGCCGCCCTGGAAGGTCTTGGCAAGGAAGTGACCGCCCTCCGCCAGCACTTCCACGGCAAAATGCGCCGCCACTTCGCAGAGATGCATGGTGCGCAGGTGGTCGGTGCGCTGGTGGCCGGTCGTCGGCGCCGCCATGTCGGAGAGCACCACGTCCGGCGTACCGCCCAGCGCTTCCATGAGGAGCCGCGGCGCATCCGGATCGAGGAAGTCGAGATGCAGGAATTTCACCCCCGGCAGCGGATCGATCTCCAGGAAGTCGATCGCCGCCACGCGCGCATCCGCGTCGGTGGAATTCGTCACCTTGGCGGCGATCTGCGACCAGCTGCCCGGCGCGGCGCCAAGGTCGATGATGCGCTTCGCGCCCTTGAGGATCTGGTGCTTCTCGTCGATCTCGAGCAGCTTGAAGGCCGCGCGCGCGCGAAACCCCTCGAGCTTGGCGCGCTGCACGTAGGGGTCGTTGATGTGGCGCTCCAGCCAGCGGCGCGAAGAGGCCTTGAGCTTGCCCTTCTTCACCTTCTGGCCGAGCTTGCGGCCCGAACGGTTGACGCCCATGGGGGGTTTCGTCATCGGTTCTTCCTCAGCGGTTGCGGTTGTTGCGGCGATTGCGGTTGCGGCTCCACACCCCGTCATCGGCCATCATGTCGGTGAGCAGGCCTTCGCGCAGGCCGCGGTCCGCGACCCGCATGCGCTCGCTCGGCCAGCGGCGGCGGATCGCTTCGAGGATCGCGCAGCCGGCGAGAACCAGGTCCGCCCGGTCCGGCCCGATGCAGGCATTGGCGGCGCGCGCCTGGAAATCCCAGGAGAGGAGCTTCGCCTGCATGGCGGTGACGTCGGGATCGGAGAGCCAGAGCCCGTCCACCTGCCGCCGGTCGTAGCGCGGCAGGTTGAGATGCACGCCCGCAAGCGTGGTGACCGTGCCGGACGTGCCGATGAGATAGAACCCGTCCTTGCCGGCGGAGATCGGCGGGCAGTCGAACCGGTCGAGCATGCCTTCCACCTCCGCGACCATGGCCGCGAAGACGTCCGGCGTCACGTTCTGCCCGCCATGCCGCTCCGACAGCGTCACGACGCCGACGGGCAGCGAAGTCCAGTGGGTGATGTGGTGATGAAGCCGGCTGGAGCGCTGGTCCCTGATGTCGAGAACCGCGATTTCGGAGGAGCCGCCGCCGATGTCGAACAGCACGACGGAACGCGCCTCGCGCCCGACGAGCGAGGAGCAGCCGGAGACCGCAAGCCGCGCCTCGGTCTCGCGGTTGATGATCTCGAGTTCGAGGCCCGTCTCCTCCGTCACCCGCTTCAGGAATTCCTCGCCGTTTGCGGCGGCGCGGCAGGCCTCGGTCGCGATCAGCCGCATGCGGCGGATCGGCCGGTTGCGGATCTTGCCGGCGCAGATGCGAAGCGCATCCACCGCCCGGTCCATGGCCTCGTCGGACAGCCGGCCGCTGGCGGCAAGGCCCTCGCCGAGCCGCACGATGCGCGAAAAGGCATCCACCACCCGGAACTGTCCGGGCCGCCCGGGCTGGGCGACCAGCAGGCGGCAATTGTTGGTGCCAAGATCGAGCGCTGCGTAAAGATCATCGGCGGGCGCGCGCTCCCGCGAACCGGCAACGGGAGCGGCCGCGTCCTGCTCGACCTTGCGACCCGGGGCGTGACTGCCGCGCTGTGCCTCGCCCGCATCCCCGCGGCGCGCCTCGATGCGGCTTGCATCCGCCATGCCGGCGGCTTGGGATGGCGGCAGGGGGCGGCCCTGGAGGCTGCGCCTGTTGCGCGCCTTGCGCTTGCCGCGGCGGGATTTTCCGGATTGTTCGCCGGATCGGCTCTCCGCCACGCCGGGTGCATTCGTGCCCGGGGCAGAGGGTGCCGACGGCGCGCGGGCCACAGCTGAAACGGCTTCCTTCTGTGGCTCGCCGTTACGCGAACGCCGGCGCTTTCGCTTGCGCGGTGGTTTTGCCTCAAGGGCTTCTTCGGGACGTCCGGCCTCAGCCACATGGGGGCTCTGACCTGCAGATGCGGCTGGAACGGCAGCATTCGCCGCCCCATGACGCCTTCTCTTGCCGCGGCGGGATGGTTTGCCCGGCGCACGGCTTGCAACAGACGCCCCGGACGATGGCGCGGAGGCGCCGTTCTCGGGGTCTTTCACGTCTTTATTCCTTCGCCGCGCAAACGCCGTCATCGGAGACGGCATGCCGCAGGCGGATTGTCGGTTTCGTTGGGCCGAGAATAACAGGCACGGGGTTTTTCGCCAAACTGTTTTTTGGCCGCCTGTCCCGCCCTGCCAGGACGCACCGTTCACGCCCATCCACAGCCGCCCGCGCACCAAAACCCCCGATATCCGGCCCCTTCTGAAAACCAAGCCAGATTCCCGATTATTTTTTGGAAAAAGCCCTTTGCATTCCCAAATCTTTTGGTTATAAGCCCGCCACACCAGAGGCAAACACCACTGCGTTGCTGGGGAATAGTTCAACGGTAGAACGACGGACTCTGACTCCGTTAATCTTGGTTCGAATCCAGGTTCCCCAGCCAATTCTCCCAAATTCCTGTTATTCTTCAGTTTTCCAGCCGCGCCGGATCCCGTTTTGGCATCATTGGCGACCTGATGCCCAGAACTGATGCCCAGAGGTGATGCCCACGCCCCAAAGAGAGGGAAGGCGTCGGCTCTGGAACGACAGGGCATATCGTCATGGCCGTTCGCCACGAGGTCGAGAATCTCATCCGCCGCGGAAACATCTTCTACTGGCGGCCGCGCATCCCGGCGCACTTCACCGCCTGTCCGAGTGGCAGCCGGCTTTCACTCAGCCTTCAGGTTTCCGATCATAGAAAGGCGCAGATGGTTGCGCGCCGGCTGAACACCCGGCTCGCGGAGATGCGGTTTGTCGAACGGGAACGCATGTCGACACGGGAACAGCTACAGAGGCTCTTCATCCAGGTTCGAGACGAGATGCTCGATCACCTGGAGGACGTCAGCGTCGCAGCCAAACGCAACGGCCGCGCCGACGATATCGAGGAGCTCGAGCACGACCTGGAAATGGGCTGGGCCTACAAGCTGCTCGCCCAGTTCGGGCTTCGTCGCGAACTGACGCTGGAAGACGATTGCAGCGGTACCACCTATCTCCTGAAGAACGGCGTACCGGCCTCCCATATCCCTGCAATCCGGGCAAACTATTTCAACGAGCTCAAGCGCTCCATTCAGCCGAGCTTCGAGAACAGCATCCGCAAGCTGATGGCAGCCTTCGACATC